>NZ_JBIATN010000014.1:0-117531 GCF_042891825.1 Streptomyces sp. NPDC001852 | reverse complement strand
AGGGGCGTGCATGGCTGGAGCGTGCCGTCGCAGCAGGGGAAGAAGTCAGTTCGATTGGGCTCCAACTCCTGCTAATGGGCGAAACCGAGGAGGGGCGTGCTTGGTTGGAGCGAGCTGCCCAAATCCACGGGCCCAAGTCGGCCATGGATATTGGCGTGCAGCTTATCGCGCAGGGTGAAGCAGACGAGGGGCGCGTGTGGCTGGAGCGGGGTGCCGAAGCACGCGGATACAAGGATGCCGTCCTCGCTGGCCTCACCCTTATGAGCCTTGGCAAAGCTGAGCAGGGCCGCGTATGGCTGGAGCGCGTAGCTGAACGCCGCGGGCCTAAGGCCGCTTTATTTGCGGGGCTCCTCCTTGTGAACTCTGGGGAAGTCGACACCGGACGTGCAATGCTGGAGCGTGCAGCAGAGGAGGGCAATGCTCGGGCTAGGCGGGCACTCACCCGTCTAACGAGCCAACTCGACGACGATTGAGCCGGCTTCCTCGCGAAGTGGGGCAGGCGCACGCATGGCTGGAGCAGCGCCGCTGTGAACGTCGCGCTCCAGCACCGTCATACCACCTCAACCCACCACCTCCCCAGCTTCCATCCCGTACGCCGTCGACCCACACACCGTGGAGCGGGCGTGGTCCATGGCGTCCAGGTGGAGCGCGCTACTGTACGAACGACCTGGACGCCGTGGACCACGTCTGCTCGGCTCTGCCTGGGTCGACGGCGTACGGGATGGAAGCTCCCCGCGCCCGCCACAGTGGACCCGCGGCCGGGAACGGTGTCCCCTCGTCCCGGTGCTGGCCGATCCCCCGCCGGAGGCATCGTTCTGACCGTAACCGCTCTCGTGCGGCACTCAGTCACCGTTTCCGGTGCTTGTTGATGTGCGCGCGGCCCGGCCCCCGGCCGGGCTGGAGCGGGACGGAGGCAGGAGCGCAGGCCCGGCCGGGGGCCGGGCCGCGCGCGGTGAGCGGAGCGAGCCGCCTTGAACCAGTAGAGAAAGTTGTAACTCAGTCGGTCGGGTGGGGCTTGAAGGCATATGCGCACGCTGGGAGTTCGACCCCTTGGCGGTGTGCGAGTGGCAGGAAGAGCACTGGTCGGATCGTCCATGTGATGCGGGTGCTGGCGTGAGTCACTGACACGGTGCACGGTTCGGCACGAAGCAGGGCTCGTCGGGTCTTGATGCGCCCCTGGTACAGCCACTCCCAGGCCTCGTCTGAGGCGTCGGCGTCCAGTGCCGGTGAGATCGTGCGGAGTGCGACTGCCACCCAGCGGTCTGCCTGGGGTGCTGAGTAGGCGTCGAAGGATGCCTGGAGCGCGGGCGGCCATCCCTCGGTCAGGTCCTGGGTCCAGCACTCGCACCAGTAGCCCTGCTGGGGTGGCTTCAGCATGGGTGGCCTCCCAGGCGGACGTTCGTGTAGAGCTCCGCGGTGACCGTGTGGCCCTGGTCGCTGTCGTGGACGACGACTCGGTGGGCGATGACGCTGACCATGCCCAGTCCCCGGCCGTGCTCGGCGTCCTGGTCCTGGTGCTCGACCTTGGGGGCCGTAGCCGTGCCGCCGTCGTCCGTGACCGAGACTGCGACCACTTGAGCGGATACCGCGACGGCCAGGTGGAAGCTGCCGTACTCCTGGCCGCTGGCCGTGTGGAGGATCGCGTTCGCGCTCAGCTCGCTCACGATCAGTTCGGCGTCTTCGGCTAAAGGGGAGCCGCGCAGGATGTCACGGGTCCAGCGGCGGGCCCGGCTCACTTCTTCGGGGAATCCTGGGCAACTCAGCCCCCACACCCGGGCTGTACTCGTATACTCGTGCATACAAGTTCCTTCGTGCTGGTAGGCCGCCATGTGCAGCGGGTTCGGGCTAGACGAGTTTCACGCCGTCGTGGGCGCGTATGGCCGGCGGGGTCGTCGTGTCGAGTGGCGTCAAGGACGCGGATCGCGTAGGCCTCGTCGGCAAGCTCGGTGACCTCTTCGCGGGTGGCCCAGCGCAGTGCGCGGGTCTCGTCACCGGTGGTGGGGCTGCCGTCGGCGGCTTCACAGCGGAAGACCAGCGAGACGATCAGGCCCTTCATGTTCTTGTAGACGCCGGTCAGGGTCGCGGGAAGTGCGATCTTGATGCCGGTCTCTTCGAGGACTTCGCGCTGGAGGGCTTCCGGGATGGTCTCCTCGCGTTCGAGGACACCGCCCGGCGGTTCCCAGTGGCCGTTGTCGCGGCGCTGGATCAGGAGGGCCCGGCCGTGGTCGTCGACGACGACTCCGGCGACGCTCACGGAGTGCGGGCGTTCTGTGCTCACGTTCCTCGGCCCTCTCGGATGGCTAGGCTCTCCACCGTAGCAACACCACTCGCCCACTCGTCTAGATACCTAAAGGAGTACACGTGAGCCCTCTTCCTTCGGGCCTGCTCGGTGATCTCGACCCCACGAGCGATCGTGCGGTCTTCCGGCAGATCGCCGACCAGCTGCGTGAGGCCATCGACCGTGGGCGATTCCGCGAGGGCGAGAAGCTGCCCTCCGAAGCCGACCTTGTCGACCACTACGGAGTTTCCCGGATGACCGTCCGAAACTCCTTCTCCATCCTCCAGGGTGAGGGCCTGGTGCACGCCGAGCACGGCAGGGGAGTCTTCGTACGACCACGACCGCCCGTGAGGCGGCTCGCCTCGGACCGCTTCGCCCGGCGGCACCGGGAGCAGGGCAAGTCCGCGTTCATCGTGGAGGCCGACGCGGCCGGCAGCCACCCCCAGGTGGACAGCCTGGAGGTCAAGGAGGAGAAGGCCAGTCAGGACATCTCCACCCGCCTCGGGTCCGTGCGGCGTGTGCTGGCTCGTCGGCGCCGGTACCTCCTCGACGGGCGGCCGGTCGAGTTCGCCACCTCGTATCTCCCCCTCGACATCGCCCGCGGGACCCCGATCGCCGAACCCAACCCCGGCCCCGGCGGCATCTACGCCCGCCTTGAGGAGCTGGGGCACCGCCTGGACCACTTCGAGGAGGAGATCCGCGCCCGGATGCCCTCGCCTGCTGAGGTCAAGACGCTGCGGCTGGCCGCTGGCGTGCCGGTCATCCATCTCATCCGCACGGCTTTCGACGCTGAGGGGCGGGCCGTGGAGGTCTGCGACACGGTGATGGCGGCGGACGCCTACGTCCTCTCGTACCAGCTTCCGGCGACCTGATCGTCATGGTTTGCGGTGGTGCGCGGGGACGCTTCTCCGAACTCGTACACCCCAATACGCTTACTCGTATAGACGAGTGGGCAAGTGGTGTGGCAAGGTGAATGCGCGATCCCGATCAAGGGGCTCGCAGGACGCATCTTGTATAGACGAGTAGATAGGAGTGTGCTTTGCGCACCATCCGAGTGGAGACCTCCGGCGCGACGATCCTTCTGACCGAGGCCCCTGAGCCGAAGGTCCGTGACCGGCAGACGGGCGAGATCGCCAAGGACGCCAACAGCGGTGAGGCGCTGATGACCATCGGCGTGGTCTACATCGAGGACGGCGAGTCGTCGCTGTTCAAGGTCACCGTTCCGGAGGGCGGCATCTCCGAGGGGCTGACGCTTGGGGCGCCGGTCTCGCTGCCGGGTCTTGTTGCCCGGCCGTGGGAGTCCGTCTTCAACGGCCAGCAGCGTCACGGCATCGCCTTCCGGGCTGCCGCTGTCACTCCGGCCGCCTTCCCGGCCGCTTCCGGGGCCGCTGCCTGATGTCCGACCTGACGACGCTTCTGGAAGTGGGTGGTCCTGTTGCCGCGCTCGGTAGCGGGGCCGCCTACGCCCGGGCCAAGCACCCGGCGGCGTACTGGTCCACGGTCGGCCTGCCGGTGTCCACGGTGCGGCTGTTCGGCTCGTACGGCTCGGTTATGGAGGCCTGTGGGCTGACCGTGGCGCCTTCCCGGCTGCGGGTTCTCGCCGTGAAGGCGATGACTCGGCGGGAGGTTCGGCCCGTAGCGCCGCGCCGGGGCATCATCCGGCCCACCCCGACTGGGCTGAGGCTTCGCCTTCGTCTGGCGCCGGGCCAGGAACCTGCCGACGTTGCCGCCTCCGCCGAACGGCTGCGGCACGCCTGGGGCGTTCACGCCGTGTACGTCACCACCGTCAAGCCGGGTGTCGTCGAACTGCGGCTCGTCGGTTACGACGTCTTACGGCGGGTCCGCATGCCGCGCAAGGTCGCGGACGGCTTCCTCAGGGTGCCGGTCGCGCTGCGGGAGGACGCCACGCCCTTCGTCCGCGACTACCGCGCCATCCCCCACCAACTCACTCTCGGCGCCACGCTGTCGGGCAAGTCCATGTACCTGCGCCACCTGATCTCCGGACTCGCCCCTCAGCCCGTCGCCCTGGTCGGCATCGACTGCAAGCGCGGTGTTGAACTGGCCCCCTTCGCCTCCCGACTCTCGGCGCTAGCCACCGACCCGGAACAGGCGGCCGAACTGCTGCCCGTGCTCGTCAAGGAAATGGAGGACCGATACGACCTGATCAAGACCCGGCAGGGCATCGCCCCGGGCACGCTGGACGAAGAGATCACCTCCGACATCTGGGGTCTGCCCGAACACGAACGGCCGGTGCCCGTCGTGCTGTTCGTGGATGAGGTGGCCGAACTCTTCCTCGTCGCCACGAAGAAGGATGAGGAACGCCGGGACGAGATGGTCACCCAGCTCATCCGCCTCGCCCAGCTCGGCCGCGCGGCCGGCATCTACCTGGAGGTGTGCGGGCAGCGCTTCGGCTCCGAACTCGGTAAGGGCGCCACCATGCTCCGCGCCCAGCTCACCGGCCGTGTCTGCCACCGCGTCAACGACGAAGCCTCCGCCAAGATGGCCCTCGGCGACATCGCACCCGAAGCGGTCATGGCCGCCTGCGCCATTGCCCCCGAGCGGCCCGGGCTGGCCGTAGCGGGCGACACCTCCGGCGGCTGGTCCCGCATCCGCACGCCGTACCTCTCCCTCGGCGACGCAGCCGAGACCTGCCGCGAGTCAGCCCACCTGGTGCCCGACCTGCCCGCACTGAAGCCCTTCCGGCCCGACGTGCCAGCACCCCCGGCCGAAAGCGCGGCCCCGGTCGTCCTGCCCCACCCGGTGACCGACTGACCCTCCCCTGACCGACTCCGGAAGGAGCCGCATCATGCGCGCCCGTCTGGCCCGTGTCGACGCGGTGCTCGTCCAAGCGCTCATCGCCGCCGCGCTGTCCTTCGCCCACCTGCACGACGTCGCCGTGGCAGCCGGACAGGACGGATGGAAAGCGTGGGCCTACCCCGTCTCCGTCGACCTGCTGCTCGTCGCCGCCTGGCGCCGACTGCGCAACGGCAACGGCAACGGCAAAGCCGCGGCCTGGTGCTGGTTCGTCATCGCACTCACCGCATCCCTCGGCGCCAACATCGCCACCGCCGGCCTCCTCGACCTCGGCCACGTCCCCGCCTGGCTGCGGATCCTCGTCGCAGGCTGGCCCGCCATCGCCTTCCTCGGCGGAACCCTCCTCGCCCACACCGCACCCAAGACGGACCCCGACACCGAGGCCATCGAGGACCAGGAGGACGAGCCCGACACCACACCCGAACCACCAGCCCAACCCGCCACCGAAGCACCGCCCCAACACCCGCCCGTGCCCGTCCCGTCCGCCCTGGTCGCCCACGCCCGCAAGGTCGCCGCCGAACATCACGCCCGTACCGGCGCCCCGATCGACACCCCGACCCTCCGCACCCGCCTCGGCGTCCCGGCACCCATGGCCGAAGCCATCGCCGCCCACCTCTGAGAGGACACCCCGTGACCGCCAACCGCCGCTTCCGCGACGTCACCCGTATCGGCCCCGTCCAGGTCGGCACCGCCTACGACAACCGGGGGCGCGAGAAGCACACCGCCGCCTGCACCGCCCCGCGCTGCGGCTTCTCCGCTGACTACGACAGCCGCGCCGCCGCCGAACTGGCCGCCCGCACCCACCGCTGCCCCGTGAAGTGAAAGGACCCCGGACACCGTGACCGTCAGCCTGCCGCTCGTGTTCGTCCTCGGCTTCTTCGTCTGGGGCGCGATCAAGTTCCTCGGCGTCCGCCCCTGGATCGTCATCCTGATCGCCCTCTTCGGCTTCTGGCTCTCGCACACCTTCTTCGCCCCCGCCATCGAATCCGGCACGCGTACCGGCGTGACCGTCATAAACGGCTCACATGCCTAGACGAGTAGATAAGGAGAGATCGACTGTGTTCCTGCCCAAGTACCCCAACGCCCCCACTCCGCCGCCCGCGCACACCCACGCCCCCACCGACCCGGCCCCCGCACGGCGCACGCTCCCGCCGGTCTCCATCAGCACCGGAGCCATAGCGGCCGTCATCACCGGCGGCGTGGTCCTCACGGCGCTCCTAGCCGCCGTCGCCGTCTCGGCCATCTCCGTGGCCATCGCCGCCGTGGTCCTGCGCTCCCTGTTCCGCGAGCAGCACCGGCGCTGACCAGCACCTGACCACCGGGGCGGCGCGACACGGCCAAGCATCCGCCGCCCCGGGGTCCATCACTCCTGACCGAGCCCAGTCAGAAGGGAACCGCCATCTTCACCCGCACCACTCCGCCGCCGCTTCGGGAACTCGGCAACCTGGCCTCGGACGGCACCCTGCCCGGTATCCTCCGCCAGCTCTCCGGCCTCGGCGGCTGCACCCACCCGATCCGCCTCGACGGCCACCGCACCGAATACGGCCTCGACACCGCCACCGGCGAGATCGGCAATGTCGTCCACCACATCGACTCGGCGAACCTCCCTGCCGGGCAGCTCCTCGTTCGCTGCAACAACCGCCGCACTACCCGCTGCCCGGCCTGCGCCGAGGTCTACCGCCGCGACACCTTCCACCTGATCACCTCAGGCCTGCGCGGTGGCAAGGGCATCTCCGAACACGTCGCCGCTCACCCCCGCGTCTTCGCCACCTTCACCGCTCCCAGTTTCGGCCCGGTTCACAACCGGCCCACCGGTCCGGCCGGCGCCTCCCGGCCCTGCCGCTGTGGCACCCGCCACGACCAGGACGACGACGCACTAGGCACCCCGCTCGACCCGGACACCTACGACTACGACGCGGCCGTCCTCTGGAACGCGCACGCTGGTCACCTCTGGCGGCGCTTCTCGATCTACCTGCGCCGGGAGGTGGCAAAGCGCGCGGGCCTGTCCCAGCGCCGGTTCCGCGCACACGCTCGCGTGTCCTTCGCCAAGGTGGCCGAGTACCAGAAGCGCGGCGCCGTCCACTTCCACGCCGTCATCCGCCTCGACGGGCCTACGGGTGGAGACACCGCGCCTCCGGCCTGGGCGACTGCCGAGCTGCTGACCGATGCCATCCGCACCGCCACTGCCAAGGTCCGCGTGGACGGGCCGGTCATCGACGGCCGCGCACACACCTTCACCTTCGGACGCCAACTCGACATCCGCACGATCCGATCGGCCGACTTCAACGGCGGCCAGGAGCTGACCGAGCGAGCGGTCGCCGCCTACATCGCCAAGTACGCCACCAAGGGCGCCGAGACAGCGACGGGAGCTCTCGACCGCCCGCTGAAATTCGCCGCCGAACTCGCCCAGCTCGACATCAGCGACCACGCCCGGCGCATGGTCCGCACTGCCTGGACCCTCGGCGCGCGCAAGGACCTCGAACACCTCCGCCTACGTGCCTGGGCCCACATGCTCGGCTTCCGCGGCCACTTCTCCACCAAGTCCCGCCGCTACTCGACCACACTCGGCGCCCTCCGCGACGCCCGAGCCGAATGGCGCCGAGCCCAAGCCGCAGCAGCCAACGGGCCCGAACCCGAAACGACATTCGTCCTCGCGCACTGGGTCTTCGCAGGGACCGGCCTCTCCAACGCCGAAGCCTGGCTAGCCGCATCCCTCGAACCCGCTCCCGGAACGGAAGGAGAGCCCACCGCATGAACGACCGCTACCTGTCCGTCGACCAGGTGGCCGAGCTGCTTGGCACGACCGCCCGCTTTCCCCGGCGGCTGATCGAGGAGCGGCGCATCCGGTACGTGAAGGTCGGCCGGCATGTCCGCATCCCAGAGAGCGCGGTCGAGGAGTTCATCAAGTCCCGCACGGTGGAGCCGCTGAGGCGGCCTCGACTCCGCTACGGAAGGGCTGCCTGATGGCCAACGGCAGGGGCAGACGGCGTCGCTTCGGAGCGATCAGACGGCTTCCCTCCGGCCGGTACCAGGCGCGTTATCCGGGCCCGGACGGCGTCATGCGTCCGGCACCGTTCACCTTCGAGACGACGGCAGATGCCGACGACTGGCTTGCGGAGAAACAGACCGAGATCCGGCGGGGAGAGTGGAGGGACCCTGAGGCGGGAGCGGTGAGCTTCCGTGCCTACGCCGACAAGTGGGTGGAGGAACGCGAGTTGGCCCCGCTCACTCAGGACCTCTACCGCTACCTCCTCGACAAGCACCTGACCGCCTTCGCTGACTTGGACTTGGACGAGATCACCGCCCCGCGCGTCCGCGAATGGCGCGCCGAGCGGCTCCGCGTCACGGGTGCCAAGACGATGACCGCCAAGGCGTACCGACTCCTCAAGGCCATCATGGAGACGGCTGTCGACGACGAGCTGATTCAGCGCAACCCGTGCCGGATCAAGGGGGCCGGTAAGGAGAAGGCTGCCGAGCGCCGTATCGCCACCGTCGCCCAGGTCGACGCTCTCGCCGAAGCCGTGGGGATGCGCTGGCGGCTCATGGTCTACCTCGGCGCCTACGGGCCGATGCGGCCGGAAGAGCTGGCGGGCCTTCGTCGCCGGGACGTCGACCTGGACACCCTCCGCATCCGCGTTCGCCTCGCCGAGCCGGAGCGGATGGATGGGCGACGCGTGCAGGGTGAGACCAAGAGTGAGGCCGGAACGAGAACTGTGATTCTTCCCGCGTTCCTCCGACGGGAGCTCCGTTGGCACCTGGAGTCGTACGCCGAGCCGGGGCCCGATGGGCTGCTCTTCGTGGGGGAGAAGGGAGCACCCTTCCGTCGCAGCACCTTCGGCCGGAGGTGGCGCAAGGCGCGTGAGATCGTCGGCATGCCTGAGGGCTTCCGGTTCTACGACCTCCGGCACACCGGGCACACGCTCTCCACCCGCTCCGGTGCCACCCTCAAGGACACGATGGTCCGCGCGGGGCAGTCCTCCGAGAAGGCCGCGTTGATCTACCAGCACTCCGACGACGAGCGACAGCAAGAGGTCGCCGCCGGCCTCGACGCCACCGTCCGGAAGGCTCGGGCTGCGGCAGCCAGAAAGGCCCCCGACGAGCCTTCTGGCACGAATCTGGCACGCGGCGGCTGATCACACCGCCCAACAACAAGGCCCAGGTCTCTGACCTGGGCCTTCATCATGGAGCGGGTGACGAGAATCGAACTCGCGCTCTCAGCTTGGGAAGCTGATGTTCTACCATTAAACTACACCCGCGTAAGTACGGACATGATCCTCGCGGAACCGGTGCCCGGACCTTGCTCACTGTACATCATCGCAGACCCCTGGTGCCGAGAGCCGGGGGTCTGAGTCTGTTTCAGGGGAGGGATCCGGCTGCGGGTGGGCCGAGTTGGGGCGTACCGTGGGGGCCTGGCGCAGGGGTCGGGGGAGGCCGGAGCGCCGCCTGGAGACTCGTCTCTTTGATCCCGTAATGTGGCTTTTGTCGTCGGGGCGTCGAGCCCGACGAGGCTCTTGGGGAAGGGACTTGAGGGACTTGATGGAACGCACCGTCGTCCGCTGCGCGGACGGGCACGTCTTCAGCACCGCTTCGTTCCCGATGCAGCAGGCCGACCGGCTCGGCCCCGGCCGGCTCATGAGGTGTCCCCGGTGCGCCCGGCTCCGCAGCGTGGTGCCGGTCGCCCTGGAGAGGCGCTAGCGGGGAACAGGCGACAGTGGTGGCAGAGACACACAGAGGTAACGGAGACAGACAGAGGTAACAGAGGCCGGCGGATGTACCACAGACCGCGGCGGTAACACAGGCGCGCGAAGTCGTCACGATTGTCACGGCTCCGCGCGCCTTGCGTATCCTCGCTACGTGCTTCTCTCAGACAAGGACATCCGGGCCGAGATCGACGCCGGGCGGGTACGGATCGATCCCTACGACGAATCCATGGTGCAGCCGTCGAGCGTCGATGTTCGGCTGGACCGTTACTTCCGGGTGTTCGAGAACCACCGGTACCCGCACATCGACCCCTCGGTCGAGCAGCCCGACCTGACCCGGCTGGTCGAGCCGGAGGGCGACGAGCCGTTCATCCTGCACCCCGGGGAGTTCGTGCTCGCCTCCACGTACGAGGTCATCAGCCTGCCCGACGATCTTGCCTCGCGGCTCGAGGGAAAGAGCTCGCTCGGGCGGCTCGGGCTCGTCACGCACTCCACCGCCGGGTTCATCGACCCCGGCTTCAGCGGGCACGTCACCCTCGAGCTGTCCAATCTCGCCACCCTGCCGATCAAGCTCTGGCCCGGGATGAAGATCGGGCAGCTGTGCATGTTCCGGCTCAGCTCGCCCGCCGAGTTCCCGTACGGCAGCGAGCGCTACGGCTCCCGGTACCAGGGGCAGCGCGGGCCGACCGCCTCGCGGTCCTACGTCAATTTCCATCGGACCCAGGTGTGAGGGCCACAGCAGCATGAGTGACACGCAGGGCGTGCGGGAGAACCTGACCTACGAGGCGTTCGGCGGCGCCGTCCGCGACCTCGCGCAGACCATCGCCGACGACGGCTACGAGCCCGACATCGTGCTCAGCATCGCCCGGGGCGGGGTCTTCGTCGCCGGCGGGCTCGCCTACGCCCTCGACTGCAAGAACATCCACCTCGTGAACGTGGAGTTCTACACCGGGGTCGGGACCACTCTCGAGATGCCGGTCATGCTCGCGCCCGTCCCCAACGCGATCGACTTCTCCGACAAGAAGGTGCTGATCACCGACGACGTCGCCGACACCGGCAAGACGCTGAAGCTCGTGCGCGACTTCTGCCTCGACACGGTGGCCGAGGTCCGCTCCGCGGTGATCTATGAGAAGTCCCACTCCCTCGTGAAGTGCGAGTACGTCTGGAAGCGGACCGACGACTGGATCAACTTCCCGTGGAGTGTCCTGCCTCCCGTCGTGAAGCGGGCCGGGCAGGTGCTCGACGCCTGAGCACACCGGATACGCGTAAGGGCCCCGGCGGCAGCCGCCGGGGCCCTTACGCATCCTGTCCACGAACTAGAACGTGCCCAGCTTCACTATCGACAGCAGCGCGACCAGCTGGATCGCCGACGCCCCCAGCGCCTTCGGCCAGGGCAGGTCGTGGGAGCGGGAGACCATCAGGGTCAGCAGGGCCCCCGCGCCGATCCAGGTGGCCCAGCCGAGGAGCTGGACGAAGGCCGCGTCGCCGCCGAAGAACATGGCGACCAGCAGCCGCGGCGCGTCCGTGAGGGCCGTGATCAGCATCGACAGGCCGACCGTCGGCTGCCAGGCGCCGTCACCACCGAGCTGACGGGCCAGGGTGTGGGTGACCACGCCCAGGATGAACAGGCCGAGCACCATCACGACCGCGGTGATCAGCACGATCGGCACCGCGTTGGACAGCGTCGCGCCGATCGCGTCCTTGCGGGCGCCGTCGAAGCCGAAGACGGCCAGCAGGCCGTAGAGGAAGGTGGTGATGAGCGCCGGGGCCCACATCGTGTAGTCCCGCATGCGCAGGAAGGTCTGGTTGGGGGAGGTGATGATCCCCTTCAGCAGCTCCTTCCAGTGCAGCGGCGGGCCCAGCGGGGCGGCGGGCGCCGCGGCCGAGCCGGCCTGGTAGGTCGAGCCCTGCGTGTAACCGGCGGCCTCGTCGATCGAGAACGCCTGGGTGTGGCCCGGGTTGTTGGCCGCGTACGGGTCCTGGCCGCCGTCGTCCCCGAAGTACTCCGGCCCGTCGTCGGCCGGGCCCGGATAGCCGTACGACTGACCCGGCCGGCCGTACGACTGCTGTCCCGGCTGCGGGTACGGCCGCTGCGGCGCCTGCGGGTAGCCGTGTGCGGGACCCGCGGGCTGCCCGTACGACGGTCCCGGCTGCCCGGCCTGCGGTCCGGGCCGGCCGTACGACGGTCCCTGCGGCGCCTGCTGTGCTTGGGGGGTGCGGTTGTTCCGGCCCCCGCGTCCGTTCCTGAATCCAGCCACGTCATCGAACGTACCTGGTCCCGGAGAGTGGCGTGCCGGGCCCGGGTGTTCGGGCCGGGCTTTGCGGCCGACCTGTGACATCCCCTAAGGGACCGTCAGGGGACGGTCCCGGGGTTTTCCAGGGTTTGCCGAGGAGACCGCGCCGCGACACCCCGGGGCGGTGCGGGAGCGCGGGGGGTGGTGGGTCAGGATGGTGCCATGAGCGTAGTCAAGATCAATGTGCTGACCGTGCCTGCCGAGCAGCGGGAGGTGCTGGAGAAGCGGTTCGCCTCCCGCGCCCACGCGGTGGAGAGCTCCGACGGCTTCGAGTGGTTCGAGCTGCTGCGCCCCGTCGAGGGCACCGACACCTACCTCGTCTACACGCGCTGGCGTGACGAGGAGTCCTTCCAGGCGTGGATGGAGGGCCCGATGAAGTCCGCGCACCAAGGCGGCGGAGAGGGCGCCGAGCGCCCGAAGCCGGCCGCCTCCGGTTCGACGCTGTGGTCCTTCGAGGTGGTCCAGCAGGCGGGGCCGAAGGCGTAGCGCTGCCGCGCGGGGCGCCCCGTCGCCGGAGGCCCTACGCGGGCGGTTCGGCAGCGGGGCGCTTCGCCACGAAGGAACCGAGACCGACCTCGGCTCGGATGAGCCCCTCGGCCTTGAGGTGGGCCAGCGCCTTCTGTGCGGTCGAGGTCGCGATGCCGAACTCGGCGGACATTTCGACAACGGAAGGCACGCGGGCTCCCAGGGGATACTCGCCGCTGGCGATTCGCGTGGCGATGGCCTCGGCCACCTGGCGCCACACCGGGCGAGTGCGGTCAAGCTCGGGGGTCATGCAGTTGACGCTAAAACTCTGCGGTAGACCGCGCGACCGCGGTAGACTGCGGTATACCGCTCTTGAGGGCGGAGCCCCGGCGACGGTTGCCGCCGTCCCGAGGCGTGGCCACCAGCTGAATCGGAGCCGATGACGTGACCGACCTTATCCGCCGCCTCGCCGCATGCGTGCGCCTTCTGCTCTTCCCGCCCGGAAGGGAGCGGCTGCCGTACCTCGAACCCCGTTCGATCCAGACCTCGTTGGTGCCCCTGCCCCCTCACCGGAGCCCGTACGGCCTCGACACGCCCCTCGACGCGACCGCCACCAGGGCCGTACGGCCGTACGTGGAGGCGGCGTGACGGAGGTGCCCCGCCTGCTGCCCTGGGCCGGATCCGAGGGCAAGCCCTGCTACCTGATCAGCGACGACCGCGAAGGCCCGCTCTCCCGGCTGGCCGATGCCACGGAGTCCGTGCAGCTCGGTATGGGTGGGCAACTCCTCGCCCACGCCCGGGAGATCCTGCCGGACATGCCGCCCGGCGAACTCCGTTTTCTGGCCGAGTGTTTGACGCAGGCCCTCGCTGACGCCCTGCGTGTCGCGGAGAGCCGGGGCCGGCGGCTGGAGCGGGTGAGGTGAGCCCAGTCGTACGCCAGGTGGGTGGGCTCGGCGCAGTGCGCTCTCTCAATGCAGTGATATGAGCTATTTAGCCACGCATGGTATCTCCTGTCCGTAGTAAGGAACAGCTAAAGGAGTGCCAATGGGTGGCATCGGCGCAGTGGTGACGGGTGCCGGAGGCTTCATCGGCGGACAGCTGACGCGTGTCCTGCTGGCCGAGGGGCGCAGCGTGCGGGCCGTCGACCGCAAGCCGCTCCACGAGTGGTACCAACTGCACGCCGGTGCGGAGAACGTGGTGGGCGACGTCTCCCTGCGGGAGACCTGCGCGGCGGTCCTGGACGGCGGTGCCGACGAGGTCTATCACCTCGCCGCCGACATGGGCGGCATGGGCTTCATCGAGAACAACAAGGCCGCCTGCATGCTCTCCGTGCTCTCCAGCACGCACATGCTCCTCGCGGCCCGGGACGCCGGTGCCGGCCGGTACTTCTACTCCTCGTCCGCCTGCGTGTACGCCGCGGAGAAGCAGACCGACGCCGACGTGCTCCCGCTGCGGGAGGAGGACGCCTACCCCGCCATGCCCGAGGACGGCTACGGCTGGGAGAAGCTGTTCAGCGAGCGTATGGCGCGCCACTTCCGCGAGGACTACGGGCTGGCCACCCGCACCGCTCGCTACCACAACGTCTACGGCCCGTACGGCACCTGGACGGGCGGCCGGGAGAAGGCGCCCGCCGCCGCGTGCCGCAAGGTCGCCCTCGCCGTGCTCACCGGGAGCGGCGAGGTGGAGATCTGGGGTGACGGCGAGCAGACCCGCAGCTTCACCTACATCGACGACTGTGTCGAGGGCACCCTGCGCCTCACCCGCAGCGAGCACACCGACCCGATCAACATCGGCTCGGACAAACTCGTGTCCATCAACCAGCTGTACTCGATGGTCGAGCAGATCGCGGGCGTCTCGCTGCACCACCGCCACGTCCCCGGTCCGCTCGGGGTACGCGGGCGCAACAGCGACAACACCCGGATCTCCAAGGAGCTCGGCTGGACGCCCGAGACCCCGCTGCTGCAGGGCCTGGAGGCCACCTACCGCTGGGTGTACGACCAGGTGAAGGCGCAGCTCGACGGCCGCCCCGTCACATGCTGACCGCCCGGCAGCACCCGCGGGTGGACGTCCTGGGCGTCGGCATCAGCGCCGTCTCCTCGCACTCGGCCGTCGAGGAGATCGCCCGCTGGATCGAGACCGGCGAACGGTCCTATGTCTGCGTCACCGGGGTCCACGGAGTGATGGAGTGCCGGCGCGACCCCGTGCTGCGCCGGATCCACAACGACTCGGGCCTCACCGTCCCCGACGGCATGCCCATGGTGTGGGCCGGCCACCGTGCGGGGGCGACCTGGATGAGCCGTGTCTACGGGCCAGACCTGATGCTCGCGGTCCTCGAACGCGCCGCGGCGGAAGGCTGGTCCTCCTTCCTGTACGGCGGGGCCGAGGGCGTGCCCGAACTGCTCGGTGAGCGGCTGGTGGGACGCATCCCCGGGCTGAAGATCGCGGGTGCGTACGCGCCGCCGTACCGGCCGCTCACCGCGCAGGAGTCGGACGCGGTCGTCGCGACCATCAACGCCTCCGGCGCCGATCTGGTCTGGGTGGGGCTGTCCACCCCGAAGCAGGAACGGTGGATGGCCGAACACCGCGACCGGCTTCAGGCGTCCGCCCTGATCGGGGTGGGGGCCGCCTTCGACTTCCACGCCGGACTCAAGACCCAGGCCCCCGGCTGGTTGCAGCAGCGCGGCCTGGAGTGGGCCTACCGGCTGGCGAAGGAGCCGCGCCGCCTGTGGCGCCGTTATCTGCGCAACAACCCCGCCTACCTGGCGCGGATCACCCTGCGTCCGCCCCGGCTGACGACGGCCGTGGAAGTCCTCGCATGAGGCGGCCCCGGAGGTGGTGATGGAGGACAGGCCTGGTGCGCGGGCGTGCCTGCGCGTCCTGCACGCCCTGAACGAACTGCGCCCGTCGGGCGCCGAGGTCATGCTGCGCGGAGCGGCCGCCCAGTGGAAGGAGCACGGCGTCGAGGCGGACGTCATCGCCGTGGCCCCGGCCGTCGGCGCCTTCGCCACCGATCTGCGCGCGGCCGGCTACGGCGTGAGCCATGAGGCGATGAGCCCCTTGTGGCGTCTCGTGATCCGGTTCAGACGGCGGGTCAGGGCCGGCGGATACGACGTGGTCCACCTCCACGACGAGCCGGTGAACTTCTGGCTCGCCCTGGCCGCGCTCAGCACCGGGGCGACGGTGGCCAGCACGGTGCACAACGTCTTTCCGCTCCGTGGCAAGGCACGCGCCAAGCGCATCGTGCAGCGCGCGGTGCTCAGAGCGCTGGGCGTCGTCCACATCGCCGTCAGCGCGGATGTGGCGGCCAACGAGCGCCGCCGCTTCGGCAATCCGGCGCGGGTGGTGGAGAACTGGTACGACCCCGTGTTCACGCCACCGACGCCCGAGGAGCGGGCCCGGGCCCGGGAGGCGCTGGGCCTCGGGGACGACGACCTCGTGGTGGTCAGCGTCGGCAACTGCTCCTCCGTCAAGCGCCACGAGGCGGTCCTGGAGGCCCTGGCGCACCCGGCGGCTCCGCCGCGTCTGGTGTACCTGCACGTGGGTCAGGAGGACGCGGAGCAAAGCGAACGCCGGCTGGCCGACCGGCTGGGCGTCGCCGACCGGGTGCGCTTCCTGGGCGTCCGGCACCCGCTGGAGGCGCTGCACGCGGCCGACGCCTACGCCATGCCGTCCCGGCACGAAGGCATGAGCATCGCCGCCCTGGAGGCCCTCGCCACGGGGCTCCCGGCGGTCTTCGCGGACGTGCCGGGCCTGCGCGGCATGGCGGACGCCGGCCCTGCGGTGGTCCTGGCCGACGTCACGCCGGAGCCCCTCGCCCGGGCCCTCACCGAGGCGGCGGCACTGCCGCCCGCCGAACGCGGCCCCCGGGCCGCCGCGGTGCGGGCCGGTTTCGGCATGGCACGCGGCGTGGCCGAGCACGTGGGGATCTACCGGCGGCTGGTTTCGCCGCGGAAGAGCACCGGGCCGCACCGGAGCAGCTGACCCGGCTCTCGTGTCGGACACGCGGCCGTCGGCCGGGTGAAGGGTGCCCCCCTCGCTCTGCTCCCCCGCGGGCTGCCTCGGCCTACGGGGACACGAGGCCACGTCGGGCCGCGAGCATGTACAGGGGCATCCGTCGGCGCAGGGCCAGGCAGAACAGGGCCACCGGGACCATGCCGAGCACCGAACAACAGGTCGCGGCAACGGGCGTCTTGCTCAGCGACGCACCGGCGAGACCGCTCGCGCACAGCGCCGTGCCGACGGCGGCGTGCACGAGGTAGGGCCGGAGCAGCGCGCGTGGACGGCACAGACCGTCCCGTTGCCAACTGCGCAGTTGCAGCAGATGGCCGACGCCGGTGCCGACAGCGACGGCGGTGGCGGTCAGTGTGAGATCGCGCGCCGTCGCCGCGGCCACGGCGGTGGCCACCGTCATGCTGGTGACGGCCAGTTGGATACGCAGCAGTCTGTGCATGACCTTGCGCACCTCGTCCACGACGCAACAGACGGAATAGAGCATGGAGAACGCGGCTCCCACGGCGAGGACCGGTACCAGTGCGCAGGCCGTCTCCCAGCCCGGGCCGAGGAGCAGTCGCAGGGCGGCCGGGCCGACTCCGGCGAGTGCGCCGAAGGCGATGAACGACAGCGCGGAAGCGGCGCTGAGCACGTCCCGGACAGCGGGCCCGAGCGGCAGACCGTCGCCGTTGCGACGGGCCAGAGTCGGCGTGACAGCCCGGTGCAGGCTGTGGAACAGCATGTCGCCCGGCAGGGCGCAGGTGAGGGACGCCCGGGAGAGCTGTCCGGCGGCGGTGGCGCCGAGGGCGCGGGTGACCGCCCAGATCGGCGCGCTGAGCGTCAGCAACTGGATCAGGCTGTACCCGGCGAACGCGCTGGACAGACCGAGCATGGAGCGGAACGGCACCGGTGGCCCGTCCTCCGCCGCCGCGCGGGCCAGCCGGGGCGCGCTCAGGGCGAGCGTGTACACGGCGCTCAGGGCCGAAGACACCGCCAGGGCGTAGGGGTTCCAGCCCAGGGCGAGCAGAGCGGCGGCCGTGACCGTTCCGCAGACCCCGCCGAGCAGTTCGGTCAGGGCCGAGAAGCGGCCGTGACCGAGCCGCCGCAACGCCGCCACCGCGACCGCCGCCGCGGGCTGGACCAGGAACTGCAGTCCGGCCAGTCGCAGCAGGGGCCCTGCCGTGGGCAGGTGCCAGGCAGCGACACACAGGGGGGTGACGCCCTGCACCGCCGCACAGCACAGCACGCCGGTCGCCGCCGACACCTTCCATGCGCTGCGCACCGTCTGCCGGGTCAGCCGCTCGGCGCGCAGCAGATAGGTGCCCAGTCCGAGAAAGGCCAACGGCCCGAGGAGGGTCATGAGGGTGGACGAGACGGCGTAGGCCCCGTACGCGCCGGGGGGCACCAGGCGGGCCGTGTAGGCGGTGTAGCAGAGTTGGAGGACCGTGCCGACGATCGCGCCGGAGGAGTTCCAGGCCAGTACGGAGAGGACGCCGCGGGCGCCGGACGGGTCCCGTCCGGCGGCGGTCGGGATGCGGCTCATGCCACGTGCTCGGGCAGGGGCGCGTCCGCTGCCGGGGGGACACTCCTCCTCCTGGGCGCGGGCAGGGGCGGCCCGGCGGTGGCCTGTGCGGCACACCGGACCAGCAGCCCGAGCAGCAGGCCGTCGGGGAGCGACGGCTCATAGGTGAGCGAGAAGGCCACTTCGCCGGCGGCCAGCAGCCACATCAGCAGTCCGGCACGGGTGCGCAGGCCGCAGGCGCCGAGCGAGGTGACGACGATGAGCGAGAGCAGGGCCAGACCCACGATTCCGGTCCTGAGCAGCATGAGGACGTAGTAGCTGTGCGGGTTGACCCCGGTGAAGACGGTGCCGGTGAAGCGTTCGTATCCGCTGCCGAAAGGGAGGCCGAACAGCCAGTCGCGCGGCCCGTGCAGGCGGCCGATCAGCTGCTGCCATCCCATGACCCGCCAGTGCCAGGAGCTGCCGTCCGATGCGGATTCGGTGAGGTCCACGGTCAGCCGACTGGTGGGCAGGGCCGTGGCGACGGCGACGGCGATCACCCCGACGAGAGCCGTGGCGGCGGCGGTGATCGCCTTCGGCACGACCCGTCCGGGGCGCAGCAGGAGCCATCCGGAGATCATCGCGGCGGTGGCGGTCCACGCGGAGCGGTGCTGCATCAGCAGGACGACGAGCAGGAGGGGGATCGTCAGGAGCAGGGCCCGTGGGCGTGTGCCGCGCAACGCGAGCCGCATCACCGCTGCCTGGGCGATGAGGAGTGCCGCCGCGGCGGGCAGCCCGCGCCCGCTGACGAGGTGGCCGGCCACCATCACCTGGGAGGAACTGGAGCCGACCCCGAACCTCCACCACCACGCCACCGTACTCACCGCGTAGAGCGTGGCCATGGCGGTCCAGGTGCGCACGACAACGACCGTCAGATCCTGGGAGGGCCGCGCGGTGACGACGTAGAGGCCCGGACCGAAGACCCAGAGGAACGGCACGCGTGCGTCGTTTCCGGCGGTCTGCAGCCCGTGTGTGGCCATGCCGGAGAGAAGGGAGCCCAGCACGACCGCACAGAGCACCCAGAGGAGGCATCGTTGAAGGTTCGGGTGCCCGCGGTGGTGCAGCGCGAGATTGACTCCGGTCGCCAGCATCGCGGCGGCAACCAGGATGTCCACCGACGAGAGGTTCAGGCCGCAGACGACCGCGGTGGGAGACCCGAAGACCAGCGCGGTGCACTGTCCTGCCATGAGCAGGCCGATGCCGGTCGCCGGGAACCGCACGAACACGGCTACCAGGAGGGCGAGGGCGGCCAGTGCGCCGCAGGCGAGGATCACGCTGGCGGGGTCGTGTGCGATCGGCACGGGATCACTGGCTCCGCATCGCGCGCAGGGCGGTTTTGACGTAGGGCGAGAACATCAGGACCGGCGCGTACGGTCCCATGTGCCGGGCGCAGTAGGCCCACCACGCGCGGGGCGGCAGCTCGCGCCGCGAGGTGACCCGGCGCAGCGCCTCACGCACGCCGATGCCGGGTTCCCTGGACCCGGTCAGCGGAGGGTTGTCGTCGCAGGCGCCCGCGTGCCGGGGTGCCACGAACACGCCCAGGCCGGCGCGCCGGACGCGGTAGCCGTAGTCGTTGTCCCCCATGCTGTGCGGGAACCGCCGGTCGATGGGGCCCACGCGGTCGAACACCGGGCGGGGTACGAGCACCACGTTGCCGTGGTGCGTGTCGCAGCTCTCCGGGCGCCCGCTCGGTTCGATCAGCACCGCGTCGTGCCGGTACGGGTGCCACCAGGGGCGACCGGTGTGCCGCGACCCGGAGTACGTGGTGCGCGCGCGGTCGAAGGAGTGAACAGCCCCGACCACCACCGCTCTTCCGCCGACCTCGCGGTCGGTGTCGAGCAGCATGGCCAGCGCGTCGTCGGCGAGCACGACATCGTCGTTGAGCCACAACTGGTGGGTCCAGGGGGTCAGTTGGGGGTCGAGGCTGCGGTCGGAGGCGATGCGCATGCCCTCGCCCCAGAAGACGTCGTCGCCGACGCTCGTCACCTCGACGTGCGGGAAGCGCTCCGCGACGCGCCGGGCGGTGCCGTCGGTGCTCGCCGAGTCCACCAGGTGAACACGCACGGATGTGCCGGGCGGAAGGTTCCGCTGCCGTTCCAGCGACTCCAGCGCGGCAAGCGTCTTGTCGCAGCGGCTGTGACAGGTCATCAGTACGGCGATGCACGGCACGTCCACATGGGCTCCTTGGAGCAAGCAGTCTCGGACGGGGAGCGAAAGCTCTGCTACATATACACCTAAAACTGACATACAAGTCCTTTTATGCCGTCTTCGGGCGATGTGCGTGCCGCCCGTGTGTCCTGGAGCAAGAGGGAATGAACGAGAGTTCTTCGTCGCACGACGTCACCGTGGCCATGGCCTTCGTGCGGATGCCGTCAGCCCAGAGCCCCTACGCCCGTGGCCGGTTGGGTGAGCCACCGGCGTACACGTACTACCGGTGCATGGCCTCTGCCTACGGTTCGGTGCGCCGCTGGAACCCGGACGCCCACCTCGTGTTGGTGACCAACGACCCTCCGCCGGAGCCGTTCAGTGGGCAACTCGACCGCCTCGGCGTCGAGATTCTGCTGACCCCGTTCGCCCACCGGCCCCCGGAGGGTTACGCCAGGGTGTGGGGGGCCTCCCTCTACCACCTCGACGCCATGCGGGCGCTGCGCGGCAGGGCTGGCGTGCAGGTGTTCACCGAGCCCGACGTGCTGTGTGTGCGACCGCTGGACCGGCTGATCGCGCGCGTGGGCGATGCCGTGGGCGCGCAACGCGAACGCCTCGAGGACTGCGCCAAGCCAGGGACGAGGAAGCTGGACGAGTACTGGGAACTGTGCACGCCGATGCACATCGAACTCGGTGAACCGACGGCGGACCACGAATATTTCAACGCCTCGGTGTACGTCATTCCCGAACGCTGGGCACCGGTCCTCGGCGAGCGGATCGACAAGGCGTGGCAACTTTCGATGGCCCGGCACGAGCAGGGCGAGCGAGGATTCTTCACGGACGAGCATTTCATGAACTATGCGCTGCGCGGCACTCCTGTCCGGGAGATGAGCAGCGATGTCCGGGTCATTCCCACCGCGCCCTACCGGCGATACCTCACCGACCGCGACATCATCCTGGGACTGACGCTGTGGAATCTTCCCCATGAGAAGGATCTGGGGTTCCAGCGCATGTACCGCGACGCCGTGGACCCGCGGTCATGGTTCTGGACGTCCTCCCCCCAGGAGTTCCGCAGGCGGGCCGGAGCGATGCTCTCGGTCACCCGGCGGACGCCACAGCGCGCTCTGCTCAACGCGTGTGGCGATGTCGTCGAAAAACTCACGACGGAACGGATGCAGGGCCGGCTGAGGCCCGTGTACACCCGTATGGTGCAGCTGACGGCGTCGCTGCGCCCGCGCTGAGCCCCCGCCCCGGTCAGTGGGCCCCTCGTGCGGTGAGTACCGCCGGAATCGTCCGGGCGAGGATGGTGAGGTCCATGCTCAGCGACCGGTGCCTCACATAGTGCAGATCGAGCCGGACCATCTCACCCCACGACAGGTTCGAGCGGCCGCTGACCTGCCACAGCCCGGTCAGGCCGGGCGGCACGGCGAGCCGGGCGCGGGCCGGTCCGGCGTAGCCGGAGTCGGACAGCGGCAGCGGGCGGGGCCCCACGAGTGACATCTCCCCGCGCAACACGTTGACCAGCTGGGGAAGTTCGTCCAGCGACAGCCGTCGCAGCAGCCGTCCCACCGGGGTGACCCTGGGGTCGTCGCGCATCTTGAAGAGGTGACCGTCCGTCTCGTTGCGTGCGGCGAGCGAGGAGCGGGCACCCTCCGCGCCCGCGTACATGGTGCGGAACTTCAGCATCCTGAACGGACGGCCGCCCCGACCGACCCGTACCTGCCGGAAGAGCACACCGCCCGGTGAGGTGGTGGCGACGGCGAAGGCGATGAGGAGGCAGAGGGGTGCCGCCAGGGCGATCAGGATCAGACTCGCGGTCACGTCGACGAGGCGCTTGGTTCGCATACGGGTCGCATCCATTCGTGGATTTGCCTGGCTATCGTCATGAAATCCCAGCTTCTGGTCGGACTTTCGCATGATGTGCAAGGGGTGCCACGCCGACAACACGAAATCCTCTTTGTATTAGGTCCGTTCGTGGGAGATCGGGGCGTCGGTTCCGGCAGTTCAGCCCGGCTTTCCGGACACATCCGTCAGATGATGTGTTCCGTCGGAAGGGGGTGGCGAACCAGAAAGGAAGCGGGCATGCGTGCGGTGGTGACCGGAGGCGCCGGATTCATCGGTTCTCATCTCTGTGAACGGCTTTTGGACGTCGGCTACGAGGTGGTGTGCGTCGACAACTTCCTCACCGGAAGTCCAGAGAACATCGCGAGTCTGACAGAGCATCGAAGATTCGAGCTGGTGGGCTGTGACGTCGTTCGCGGTCTGGAGGTCGAGGGTCCCGTCGATGCCGTACTGCACTTCGCCTCCCCGGCGTCCCCGGCCGACTATCTGCGGCACCCGCTGGCCACCCTGCGGGTCGGCACGGAAGGCACCCGGCACGCGCTGGAACTGGCGTCGGCCAAGGGCGCGCGCATGGTGCTGGCGTCGACGTCCGAGGCGTACGGCGATCCGCAGGTGCATCCGCAGCCGGAGTCGTACTGGGGCCATGTGAACCCCGTCGGCCCGCGCAGCTGCTACGACGAGGCCAAGCGGTGCGCCGAGGCGCTGACGACGGCCCACCGGCGGGCGCGCGGCACCGATGCCGGGATCGTGCGGATCTTCAACACCTTCGGGCCCCGGATGCGCCACGACGACGGACGCGTCGTGCCCACGCTGATCCGGCAGGCGCTCGAGGGCAACCCGATGACGGTGACGGGAGACGGTTCGCAGAGCCGCTCGCTGTGCTACGTCGACGACCTCGTGGACGGCGTCCTGCGGATGCTGAAGGCATCCTTCGGCGGACCGGTGAACCTCGGCAACCCGCACGAGGTCACCATGCTCGAACTCGCCCACTGGATCCGGCGGCTCACCGGTTCGCACTCCGAGATCGTGCACGTGCCCCTGCCCACGGACGACCCCAGGCGGCGCAGGCCCGATATCCGCCTGGCCATGTCCGAGCTGGGCTGGCAGCCGGCCACGCCGGTCGAACAGGGACTGCTGCGCACCATCGAGTGGTTCGCGGGCCGCATGGAGGCAGGGTGCGGCCCGACCGTCGTACCCGCGCCTGCCGTCCCCTCGGACGACGCCGGCAGCCGCGCGGACGACGCCCGGACCGCGCTGGCGAGGCAGGAGTGACCGGCGACGCCGGGGTCACGGTGGCCATGGCCTTCGTGCGGATGCCGAAGGCCGAGAGCGCCCAGTGCCGGGGGCGACCGGGGGAGGAGCCGGCCCTGTCGTACTTCCGTTGCATGGCCTCCGCCTTCGGGTCCGTGCGCCGGTGGAACCCGGAGGCCGATCTCGTCCTGGTGACGGCGCAGCCGCTGCCGGAGCCGTACGCGGGGCAGCTGGACCGCATCGGGGTGGAGACGGTCCTCGCCCCCTTCGCACACCGCCCGCCTGAAGGACTCGGCACCGGCTGGGCGAGTTCCCTCTACCACCTGGACGCGATGCAGGCGCTGGCCGCGCGGGGCGGGACGCTGGTGTTCAGCGAGCCGGACGTGCTGTGCATGCGGCCGCTCGACGCCATGCTGGTCGAGGTCGGGGACCGGGTGGGAGCCCAGTACGAAC
The DNA here is from genome assembly GCF_042891825.1 of Streptomyces sp. NPDC001852. Classification (NCBI taxonomy): domain Bacteria; kingdom Bacillati; phylum Actinomycetota; class Actinomycetes; order Kitasatosporales; family Streptomycetaceae; genus Streptomyces; species Streptomyces sp. NPDC001852. Next base: position 93,738 of record NZ_JBIATN010000014.1, on the reverse strand, counting down.
CGGCGCTGATGCGGCCCGAGTCACGGCGCTGGAGCTGGTACTGGGAGCTCTGCGAGGACATGCACCGCGACCTCGGTGAACGCACGGGCCGGCACGAGGTGTTCAGCGGTTCCGTCTACGTCGTGCCCGAGCGCCACCTCCCGGTCCTGCTGGAACGGGTCGAGCGGGCCTGGCGGCTCGGCCTCGACCGGCACCGGCAGGGCAGACGCGCGTTCTTTACCGACGAGCACTTCATGAACTACGCGCTGCGCGGTGTACCGGTGGCGGAGCTGAGCGCGTACACACGCTGTCTCTCGACCGTGCCGTGGCTGCGCTGTCCCGAGCGGCACGAGGTCGTCGACGAACTCACCCTGTGGAACCTGTGCTTCGAGAAGGACCGCGGCTTCCAGCGACTGTATCCGCACGCGATCGACCCCTCGTCGTGGTTCTGGACCTCGCCCGCCGGGGAGTTCCGGCAACGGGTCGCCACGCTGATGTCGGTCCGGCCGCCACGCCCCGGCGCCGGCCTGGTCGAGGCCGCCGTACGGGTCCTGCGCGAGGGCATGGACGACCGCCTTCACCGGCGGCTTCGAGCGGGTTACGGGAGGTTCATGCAGCTCAAACCCTATTCTGGGCGGCGCAAATGGTGTCGAGTGTAATCGAATCGGACATTTCTAGCCCTGTGAGGGGTGCACATTGGACCTGCGTGGATATCTCAAAGTACTCGCCAGACGCTGGCCGACCGTCCTGATCTGCCTGCTGCTCGGAATCGGCGCGGGCGAGGCTGCCACTCTGGCGAGCACGCCGGTCTACGAGGCCCGCACCCAGCTCTTCGTCGCCACCCGCAGCGGGGCCGACACCACGGAACTGAACCAGGGGCAGAGCTTCTCGCAGGCCCGGGTCCAGTCGTACGCGGCGATCGTGGCCACCCGTCAGGTGACCGAGCCCGTCATCCGCGAACTCCGGCTGAGGACCACGCCGGACGAACTCGCCTCCCGGATCACCGCCGACGCCCCGCTCAACACCGTTCTCATCAACATCGCGGTGCGCGACACCGCGCCGAAACGGGCGGCCAGGATCGCCGACGCCGTCGCCGACCACTTCGTCACCGTCGTCGAGCGGCTGGAGACCCCGAAGCGCGCACCCGAACCCCGCAAACCCGGCAACGGATCCGTCTCCACCCTCTCCACCCTCTCCCCGGTCTCCCTCGGCGTCACCCAGCAGGCCGACGTGCCGCACCGGCCGGTCTCCCCGAAACTCCTGCTCGACCTCGCCGCCGGACTGCTCGGCGGGCTGGTGCTCGGCGCCGGCATCGTCGCCGCGCGCGAGGCGCTCGACACCACCATCAAGACCAGCGACGCGCTCGGCGAACTCACCTCGCTGCCGGTCCTCGGCTCCATCCCGTACGACAAGAGCGCCTCCCAGAAGAGGGTCGCGGCCGGCACCTCCGTGCGCGCCGAGGCCTTCCGCAAGCTGCGCGCGAACCTCCAGTTCGCCCAGGTCGACGACCGGCCCAGGGTGATCGTCGTGACCAGCCCGGTCCCCGGCGAGGGCAAGACCGCCACGGCCGTCAACCTCGCCCTCTCCCTCGCGGACGCCGGAATCCGGACCTGTCTCGTCGACGCCGACCTGCGCCGCCCGGCCGTCGCCCGCACGTTCGGACTCGTCCAGGACGCCGGACTCACCACGGTGCTCATCGGCAAGGCCGGCGTCGAGGACGTCGTTCAGCAGGCCGACGGCAAGCTCGCGGTGCTGACCAGCGGGGCCGTGCCACCCAACCCGACCGAGCTGCTCTCCTGCGGCCGGATGAAGGAGCTGCTGGGCGAACTCGCCGACGACTACGAGGTGGTCATCGTGGACAGCGCCCCGCTGCTCCCGGTCGCCGACACCATCGGCCTGGCGCCGCTCGCCGACGGGGCTCTGCTCGTCGTGCGCGCCTCCAGGACCGGCCGGGACCAGATCCGCGGCGCCGCCGAGTCGCTGAGCCGGATCGGCGTACGCGTCCTCGGCACCGTGTTCAGCATGTCCTCCGCCCTCAAGGGCAAGGGCTATGGCTACGGCTACGGCGCCGCGGAGGTCCCCGAACCCCGCCCGGCACCCGTGACCGAGAAGTCCGTGCCGTCCGCCAAATCCGTGCCGCCCGCCGAGTCCGCCGAGTCCGCCGGGTCCGTCGCATCAGCCGAGTCCTCTGAGTCCTCCGAAGCCTCGGAGGCCGTCGTGTCAGCCGAGCCCGTGGCGTCCGTCGCGTCCGCCGAGCCCGCTACGTCCGCCTCGCGATCCGACTCGGCGGGTACATGAGCCGGCACGTCGCGGGACGGGCCCGGTGACCGGCTTCGAGGTGCTGTTCATCTGCACCGGCAACCGCCACCGCTCACCCATCGCCGAACGCCTCCTCGCCGCTGCGCTCCCGGACCCCCGCTTCCGGGTGCGCAGCGCGGGCACCGAGGCCCGGCCGGCCGCACTGGACCCCGTGACGCGCTCGATCCTCGCCGAACTGGGCGGGGATGCACGGGAGTTCACCGCGCGGGCGCTGGAGGCCGGACACGTCGAACGGGCCGACCTGGTGCTCGGCCTGGAGCGGTGTCACCGGGAGGCCGCGGTGCGGCTCAGCCCGCTGGCGCTGCGCCGTTGCTTCACCCTCCGGGAGTTCCTCCGGCTCACGGACGGCACCGACCCCGGCACCCCGCACCAGGCGGTCCGGCTCGCCGCGTCCCGGCGCGGGGCGGTGCCTCCCCCGCCGGACGACACGGACGGCATCGCCGACCCGGTCGGCGCCCCGCCCGAGGTGCACCGGGCGCGGGCGCTGGAGGTCCGTGACGCGGTCCGGACATTGGCGGGAATCCTGGCGCCGTGACGTCGTGCGCCGCCCTTCCGGCGCGCGCCGGGGGGAGGGCGAGGCACGTGCCGGTCGGACACACGGACAGGACGGCGACGGCGTCCGCACCGTCAGTCGTCCCGTCAGTCGTGGCAGGCGGGCGCGGGCTCGACGGTGGCCCGCAGGGGCGTCACCAGGGCCTGCCGCAGAATCGTCGGCGGTCGGTCGGCCTCGGGCTCCCGCAGGTGCAGCACCAACGTACGGCCGGCCCCCCTGGGCAGCTCCAGGTCGAGGGTGTACACCGGGTGGCCGCGCTCGGTGCCGGAGATCATCTCCAGCCGGCGGCCGTCCAGGGTGGCGGACGTCAGATGCGCCCCCGTGCCCGCGTAGTACGACACCAGCAGCCGGTTGTCGCCCGGGCGGGTCGGGTAGGGCGGGTGGTCGACCCGTTGCGTGACGTAGTCGGGCAGACCGGCCGGCGCCCGGTTGGTGAGCGTCACGGTCACGGTGACCGAGCGGCCGTCGCCCGTGCACGCGCCGGGCGCCCAGCGCAGGCTCCGGTCGAGGTAGTAGTCCAGCTTGGTGCCGGCCGCGTTGTTCACCACGAGCCCCGCGAAGGGACCGGGCGCGTCGGGCAAGGCGCCGCCGAACGGCCGTGACTCCAGCAGCCGTTCCTCCGCCGCGTGGGCGCTCCAGACCTGCAGGCGCCCGGCCCGCTCCACGTCGTGCACGGCGCCCAGCAGCGCGGGCAGTGTCCTCGGGTCGTCCATCGAGCGCATCACCCGGCCGGCGGCGGCGCGCGCGGCCTCGACGAAGAACGCCTTGCGCTCGTCCACGTCCGTGTAGTCCGCGTAGGCGGACCGCTCGGTCAGGTCCACGGCGTTGGCCGCGGTGACCGCCCTGCCGTCGGGCATCCGGGCGGATCCCGTGGCCCGCAGCAGCAGACCCAGGGCACCGGGGTCGAGGGCGATCGCGCCGTCCAGGCGCCGGCCCGTGTGGACGCGCCACGCCGAGGTCCAGATCCGGGCCGCGTACGGGAAGTGCGGGCTCATGTTGGAGTTCTGCCAGACGCTGCCCGGCTCGTTGTCCCCGTACTGGTCGGCGAAGTCGGCCCCGAACTTCGGGTCCGTACGGACGCCGTCCATCTCCGTGTCGTTGCCGAAGCGCTCGAAGGACACCCGTCCCCGGTCGGTCCGCAGGACCGCGAAGGCACCCGGGAGGCCGCCGGTGCCCCGGGCCTCGGCCGTGTTCTGGAAGGAGAGGAAGTAGCGCCGCGGCCCGTGCGCCCCGAGCATCGCGGGCACCACGCGCGCCGCGACGGCGGCGTCCCGTGCCGACGGGACGAGCCGGTCGAGCTGCGCCGACAACTGCACGCGTCCGCTGTCGGCCGCGGGCAGCCAGGTGGAGTGCGGAAGACGACGGACGTCGCCCCGCACGTCGGCCGCGACCGTCGCGGCCCGCGCGAACGCGTCCCCCTGGCCCTGAAGCTCGGTCAGAGCGCGTGCCAGGCCGCCCGCGTGGGCGCCCGCGGACAGCCGGGGAACCGCCCGCACCAGAGGCGGCAGAACCTCGCCGGCCAGTTCGTCGGAGGCCTTCGCGAGGCCGCGTACGGTCTCGACCGGGGCGCCCGCGAAGGGCAGCTGGGCCGCGGTGTACCAGGCCGGTCCGGTGGTGAGCCGGTGAGCGCGCGCGGCATGGGCGGCAGCGGAGCGCAGCAGCCGCTCCTGGGCGGACTCCGCCGGGGCGCCCGCGGCGACGGCCGCGGGGTGGGACACCACCGCGGCCGCCACCGACTGCCGGAGTGCGTTCAGGTCGTGCTGCGCCGCCAGGAGTTCGGTACGGGCGAGCCAGCCCGTGACTCCGATCCAGGCGGCCGCCGCCGGGGGAAGGGCGGCGGCGGCCATGAGCGCGATCCTGAGGCGCGTACGGCGGTCAAGCCGACGTGTCATGAGCTACGGCGGCGCGCAACCAGGATGGTTCCCGCACCTGCCGCGATCAGAGCGGCTGCCACCCCGCCCATGACGACTTCCTTCGTGTGGTCGGCACCGGTGTGGGCGAGGTGCCCCTTGCTCCCGTTGTGACCGTGCTCCTGCTCGTCCCCGTGGTCGTGGTCCTGACCGTGGTCGTCGTCGTCCTGACCGTGGTCGTGGTCCTCTCCGTGGTCGTGGTCGTGGTGGTGCGGCGGCTTGGGTGGGTAGGGCGGGTACGGAGCGTGCGACGGATGCGGCGGGTAGGGGGTGCCTTCGGCATGGGCGGCTGCCGCGCCTGCCAGCGGTGCTGCGAAGAGCGCAGCAGCCGCGGCGGCCGAGGCCACTACAGATCGCCAGCTCGGCGATGTCGTCATCTCTTCCACTCTCCTTGAGGTGAGTTGGCAGAGCGCGGCGGAGGCAGCGCTCAGAACCTGAATAGTGGAATAAATACGAACTTTCCGGCATCGATCACGCCGTGGCGTCCATAAGCCACCGGATGGTGTAGCGCAGACAGCACACGGACGCCCCCCTGCCCGGCGTGGGCAGGGGGGCGTCGTACGGCGTGGAACCGCTGTTACTTGACGGGCTCGGGCTCCGGCTCGCTCTCCGTCTCGGCCGCGCCGGCCGGGTCGACCGGGGTCTTCACCGAGTCGAGGAGCAGCTGGGCCACGTCCACGACCTGGATGGACTCCTTGGCCTTGCCCTCGTTCTTCTTGCCGTTGACCGAGTCGGTCAGCATGACCAGGCAGAACGGGCAGGCCGTGGACACGATGTCGGGGTTCAGGGAGAGGGCCTCGTCGACGCGCTCGTTGTTGATGCGCTTGCCGATGCGCTCCTCCATCCACATCCGGGCGCCGCCGGCGCCGCAGCAGAAGCCGCGCTCCTTGTGGCGGTGCATCTCCTCGTTGCGCAGGCCCGGGACCTTGCCGATGATCTCGCGCGGGGGCGTGTAGATCTTGTTGTGGCGGCCCAGGTAGCACGGGTCGTGGTAGGTGATGATGCCCTCGACCGGGGTGACCGGGACCAGCTTGCCCTCGTCGACCAGGTGCTGGAGCAGCTGGGTGTGGTGGATGACCTCGTAGTCGCCGCCGAGCTGCGGGTACTCGTTGCCGATCGTGTTGAGGCAGTGCGGGCAGGTGGCGACGATCTTCTTCGCGGACTTCGGCTTGGCGGACTCCGGCGTGACGTTGCCGTCCTCGTCGGTCTCCTCGCCGAACGCCATGTTCAGCGCGGCCACGTTCTCCATGCCGAGCTCCTGGAACAGGGGCTCGTTGCCGAGGCGGCGGGCGGAGTCACCGGTGCACTTCTCGTCGCCGCCCATGATCGCGAACTTCACGCCCGCGATGTGCAGCAGCTCCGCGAAGGCCTTGGTGGTCTTCTTGGCGCGGTCCTCGAGGGCGCCGGCGCAGCCGACCCAGTACAGGTACTCGACCTCGGAGAGGTCCTCGATGTCCTTGCCGACGACCGGGACCTCGAAGTCGACCTCCTTGGTCCACTCCAGGCGCTGCTTCTTGGCCAGGCCCCAGGGGTTGCCCTTCTTCTCCAGGTTCTTGAGCATCGTGCCCGCCTCGGAGGGGAAGGCACTCTCGATCATGACCTGGTAGCGGCGCATGTCGACGATGTGGTCGACGTGCTCGATGTCCACCGGGCACTGCTCGACGCAGGCGCCGCAGGTGGTGCAGGACCACAGCACGTCCGGGTCGATGACGCCGTTCTCCTCGGCGGTGCCGATCAGCGGGCGCTCGGCCTCGGCGAGAGCGGCGGCGGGGACGTCCTTCAGCTGCTCCTCGGACGCCTTCTCCTCGCCCTCCATGGTCTTGCCGCCGCCCGCCAGCAGGTACGGCGCCTTGGCGTGCGCGTGGTCCCGCAGGGACATGATCAGCAGCTTGGGGGAGAGCGGCTTGCCGGTGTTCCAGGCGGGGCACTGCGACTGGCAGCGGCCGCACTCGGTGCAGGTGGAGAAGTCCAGCAGGCCCTTCCAGGAGAACTGCTCGACCTGGGAGACGCCGAAGACGTCGTCCTCGCCGGGGTCGGTGAAGTCGATCGGCTTGCCGCCCGACGTCATCGGCAGCAGGGCGCCGAGGGAGGTCTCACCGGTGGCGTTGCGCTTGAAGAAGATGTTCGGGAACGCCAGGAAGCGGTGCCAGGCCACACCCATGTCGGTCTTCAGGGCGACCGTGATCATCCAGATGAAGGAGGTCGCGATCTTCAGGCCGGCGAAGAAGTAGGTGAGGTTCTGGAGCGTGGAGACGTCCATGCCCTTCAGCCAGGACACCACGGGGTACGAGATGAAGAACGAGGCCTCGTAGCCGTCGACGTGGTGCTGGGCGCCCTCCAGGGCGTGCAGCATGAAGATGCAGACGCCGACGATGAGGATGACGGCCTCGACGAAGTACGCCTGGCCGAAGTTGGAGCCGGCGAAGCGGGACTTGCGGCCCGGCCTGCGCGGGTGGCTCAGCTGGCGGATCGCGATCAGGACGAGGATGCCGACGACCGTCATCGTGCCGATGAACTCGACGTAGATGTTGTACGGCGCCCATTCACCGATGACCGGCAGGATCCAGTCCGCCTTGAACAGCTGCCCGATCGCGTTGACGATCGTGAGCAGCAGGGTGAAGAAGCCCACCGCCACGAACCAGTGCGCCACACCGACGACGCCCCAGCGGTTCATCCGGGTGTGGCCGAGGAACTCCCTGACCACGGTCATGGTGCGCTGTGCGGGGTCGTTGGTCCGCGTTCCGGCCGGCACCGACTGGCCCAGCCGCATGAAGTTGTAGATCTGGAGGAGGGCGCGGCTGAACAGTGCCACGCCGACCACGATCAGGACCAGCGACACGATGATCGCGGCGAGTTGCATTGGGGCTCCTGAGGCGGCCTCGAACTTACTAAGCGGTAACTTATGCAGTCCGTCTGAGACTACCCCCATCTTCCGTCGGGTTGCAGCCGGGCGCGGGGTGATGCGCATCATCCCACGGGTCATCGGATCGTGTTATTCGTACCGAATTGATACTTTCGCCCCTACCTTAGAGCCGTGCTCTACGGGATCGCCGCTGCTACCGCCTCCCTGCTTCTCGCCGCACTGCTCGCGGCGCTGCTCAGGGTGCCCGCGCTGCGGGCGGGCATCGTCGACCGGCGCCGGCAGCGGCGCCTGCCGCTGCTCGGCGGGCTCGCGGTGGTGTCCGTCACCTGTCTCGTCGCCTGGGTGGGGCAGCGGACCGGGATCGCGCCGCTCGGCGAGGGGGTCGACGAGCTGCTGGTCGCCGCCGCCGTGGTCGCAGCGCTGGGCCTGGTCGCCGACGTCTGGCGGCTCCGCGCGCGCGTGCTCGTCGCCGGTACGGCCCTGGCGGCGGCCTGGGTGGTGCCGTACGACGAGACGGGCGTACTGGGCGGCCTGCTCGCCGTCGGCTGGATCGTGCTCGCCTCGCTCGTCTTCAAGGGGCTCGATCACGCGGACGGGCTGGCCGGGACGGTCGGGGTGGTGACCGCGTTCGGGGCCGGCGCCTGTGCGGCGGCCGAGGTGATGGACGGGCTCGCCGTGCTGCTGAGCGTCCTGGCCGCCGCCCTGACCGGCTTCCTGATGCACAACTGGCCTCCCGCGCGGATCGGGCTCGGCGCCTGCGGCTCGCTGTTCACCGGGTTCCTGCTGTCGTCGTCCGTCGTCTTCACGCGCGCGGGGTACGCCCTCAGGTCGAGCGCCGCGGTGGTGTTCTGCCTCGCCGCGGTCGCCCTCGCCGACGCCGTCCTGGTCGTCCTCGCCCGGGGGCTGGCCCGGCGTCCGCTGCTGCGGCGTGGCCCCGACCACCTCGCGCACCGGCTGCGTGGGCTCGGGCTCACCCCGGCGGGGTCGGTCGTGCTGCTGGGGGCGGGCTGCTTCTCGGCGGTGCTCGTCGGCGTGCTGGTGCACACCGGGTGGACGGGGGAGGGGGCCGTGCTGTGGGTGGCCGGAGGGGTGCTGTTCGCCGTTCTCGTACTCCTTCGCATCCGTGTCCGTATCCCCGCCCAGACACCTCGGCGCGGGCCATCGACGCAGGTCAGGGAGCAGGCGACCGGCCAGTTGCGTGTAAGGAACGGATAAGACTTGAGTCGCGCCGACTCAGGTCTGTTGACCCGGCGGGGGCCGTCGTGCACACTTGAGTCCGTTCCACTCAAGTCAGCTGGAGGAATCAACCATGGCACGTGCGGTCGGCATCGACCTGGGCACGACTAACTCCGTCGTCAGCGTTCTGGAGGGCGGCGAGCCCACCGTCATCACCAACGCCGAGGGCGCCAGGACCACGCCGTCCGTCGTCGCCTTCGCCAAGAACGGTGAGGTGCTCGTCGGCGAGGTCGCCAAGCGCCAGGCGGTCACCAACGTGGACCGGACCATCCGCTCCGTCAAGCGCCACATGGGCACCGACTGGAAGATCCAGCTCGACGGCAAGGACTTCAACCCGCAGCAGATCTCCGCGTTCATCCTGCAGAAGCTGAAGCGGGACGCCGAGGCCTACCTGGGCGAGAAGGTGACCGACGCGGTCATCACCGTCCCGGCGTACTTCAACGACTCCGAGCGTCAGGCGACCAAGGAGGCCGGTGAGATCGCCGGTCTGAACGTCCTGCGCATCGTCAACGAGCCGACCGCCGCCGCGCTGGCCTACGGCCTCGACAAGGACGACCAGACCATCCTCGTCTTCGACCTGGGTGGCGGCACCTTCGACGTGTCCCTGCTGGAGATCGGCGACGGCGTCGTCGAGGTGAAGGCCACCAACGGTGACAACCACCTCGGTGGTGACGACTGGGACCAGCGCGTCGTCGACTACCTCGTCAAGCAGTTCCAGTCCGGTCACGGCGTGGACCTGTCCAAGGACAAGATGGCCCTCCAGCGCCTCCGTGAGGCCGCCGAGAAGGCCAAGATCGAGCTGTCCTCCTCCACCGAGACCTCGATCAACCTGCCCTACATCACCGCGTCCGCCGAGGGCCCGCTGCACCTGGACGAGAAGCTCACCCGCGCCCAGTTCCAGCAGCTGACGGCCGACCTGCTGGAGCGCTGCAAGACGCCGTTCCACAACGTCATCAAGGACGCCGGCATCTCCATCAACGACATCGACCACGTCGTGCTCGTCGGTGGCTCCACCCGTATGCCCGCCGTCGCCGAGCTCGTCAAGGAGCTGACCGGCGGCAAGGAGGCCAACAAGGGTGTGAACCCGGACGAGGTCGTCGCCATCGGCGCCTCGCTCCAGGCCGGTGTCCTCAAGGGCGAGGTCAAGGACGTCCTGCTGCTCGACGTCACCCCGCTGTCCCTCGGCATCGAGACCAAGGGCGGCATCATGACCAAGCTGATCGAGCGCAACACCACGATCCCGACCAAGCGCTCGGAGATCTTCACCACGGCCGAGGACAACCAGCCGTCGGTGCAGATCCAGGTCTACCAGGGCGAGCGCGAGATCGCGGCCTACAACAAGAAGCTCGGCATGTTCGAGCTGACCGGTCTGCCGCCGGCGCCGCGCGGCGTCCCGCAGATCGAGGTCTCCTTCGACATCGACGCCAACGGCATCATGCACGTCACGGCGAAGGACCTCGGCACCGGCAAGGAGCAGAAGATGACCGTCACCGGCGGCTCCTCGCTCCCGAAGGAAGAGGTCGACCGCATGCGCGAGGAGGCCGAGCGCTACGCGGAGGAGGACCACAAGCGCCGCGAGGCCGCCGAGGCCCGCAACCAGGGCGAGCAGCTGGTCTACCAGACCGAGAAGTTCCTCAAGGACAACGAGGACAAGGTCCCCGGCGAGATCAAGACCGAGGTCGAGGCCGCGGTCGGCGAGCTGAAGGAAGCCCTCAAGGGCGAGGACACCGCCGAGATCCGCACCGCCACCGAGAAGGTCGCCGCCGTCTCGCAGAAGCTGGGCCAGGCCATGTACGCCGACGCCCAGGCCGCGCAGGCCGCGGGCGGCCCCGAGGGCGCCGCTCAGGGCGGCAAGGCCGCCGACGACGACGTCGTGGACGCCGAGATCGTGGACGACGAGCGCAAGGACGGAGCCGCGTAATGACGGAGGAGACCCCGGGTTTTGACGAGAAGCCCGACGTCCCCTCCGGCGCCACCCCCGACGACGCCGAGTCGAAGGCCGCCCCCGAGAAGGGGGCGGCCCCGGCCGGGGACGGAAACGAGAACGTGGGTCTGGTGGCCCAGCTGGACCAGGTGCGCACCGCGCTCAACGAGCGCACGCTGGACCTCCAGCGCCTCCAGGCCGAGTACCAGAACTACCGCCGCCGGGTCGAGCGCGACCGGATCACGGTCAAGGAGATCGCCGTCGCGAACCTCCTGACCGAACTCCTGCCCGTGCTCGACGACATCGGCCGCGCGCGGGAACACGGCGAACTGGTCGGCGGCTTCAAGTCGGTGGGCGAGTCGCTGGAGACCGTCGCGGCCAAGATGGGCCTGCAGCAGTTCGGCAAGGAGGGCGAGCCCTTCGACCCGACCATCCACGAGGCCCTGATGCACAGTTACGCGCCGGACGTCACCGAGACGACCTGCGTGGCGATCCTGCAGCCCGGGTATCGCATCGGCGAGCGCACCATCCGCCCCGCGCGGGTGGCTGTCGCCGAGCCGCAGCCCGGCGCGCAGACCGTCAAGGCCGAGGCCGAGGACAAGACCGAGGCGAAGCAGGCCGACGACAAGGAGAACGGTGGCCCGGACGAGGGCTGACGTGAAGACACCCACGGGGAAGCCGAGAAAGGGGGTACGTCGGGGATGAGCACCAAGGACTTCATCGAGAAGGACTACTACAAGGTCCTCGGCGTCCCCAAGGACGCCACCGAGGCCGAGATCAAGAAGGCGTACCGGAAGCTCGCCCGCGAGTTCCACCCGGACGCCAACAAGGGCAACGCCAAGGCCGAGGAGCGCTTCAAGGAGATCTCCGAGGCGAACGACATACTCGGCGACCCCAAGAAGCGCAAGGAGTACGACGAGGCACGCGCCCTGTTCGGCAACGGCGGCTTCCGCCCCGGGCCGGGCGCCGGCGGCTCCTTCAACTTCGACCTGGGCGACCTCTTCGGAGGCGGCGGGACCACCACCCAGGGCGGAGGCTTCGGCGGCGGACTCGGTGACGTCTTCGGGGGCCTGTTCAACCGCGGCGGCACGGGGACGACGCGCACCCAGCCGCGCCGCGGCCAGGACATCGACACCGAGGTCACGCTGAGCTTCACGGAGGCCATCGAGGGCGCCACGGTGCCCCTGCGCATGTCCTCCCAGGCGCCCTGCAAGGCCTGCTCGGGCACCGGCGACAAGAACGGCACGCCGCGGGTGTGCCCGACCTGCGTCGGCACCGGGCAGGTCGCCCGGGGCTCCGGCGGCGGCTTCTCGCTCACCGACCCCTGCCCCGACTGCAAGGGCCGCGGCCTGATCGCCGAGCACCCTTGCATGGAGTGCAAGGGCAGCGGCCGTGCGAAGTCGTCCAGGACCATGCAGGTCCGCATCCCGGCCGGGGTGACCGACGGCCAGCGCATCCGGCTGCGCGGCAAGGGCGCGCCCGGCGAGCGGGGCGGCCCGGCCGGCGACCTGTACGTGGTCGTGCACGTCGGCGCGCACCCCGTGTTCGGCCGCAAGGGCGACAACCTCACCGTCACCGTGCCGGTGACGTATCCCGAGGCGGCCCTCGGCGGCGAGGTGCGGGTACCGACCCTCGGCGGCCCGCCCGTCACCCTGAAACTGCCGCCCGGCACGCCCAACGGCCGCACCATGCGCGCCCGGGGCAAGGGCGCGGTCCGCAAGGACGGCACCCGCGGCGACCTGTTGGTCACCGTCGAGGTGCGTGTGCCCGAGGACGTGTCGGGGAAGGCTCGTGAAGCGCTCGAGGCGTATCGCGAGGCGACCGCGGGCGAGGATCCGCGGGCGGAGCTGTTCGAGGCCGCGAAGGGAGACTGAGAGATGGACGGCCGTCGACGTAACCCGTATGAACTGACCGAGGAAACCCCGGTCTACGTCATCTCGGTGGCGGCCCAGCTCTCCGGACTCCACCCGCAGACGCTGCGCCAGTACGACCGGCTGGGTCTGGTCTCCCCGGACCGCACCGCCGGGCGGGGCCGGCGCTACTCGGCCCGCGACATCGAACTGCTCCGCCAGGTGCAGCAGTTGTCGCAGGACGAGGGCATCAACCTGGCCGGCATCAAGCGGATCATCGAACTGGAGAACCAGGTCGCCGCGCTGCAGTCCCGCGTCGCGGAGCTGCAGGCGGCCCTGGACGGCGCGGCGGCCGCGATGCAGCAGCGCGAGGCCGCCGTCCACGCCTCCTACCGCCGCGACCTGGTCCCGTACCAGGAGGTCCAGCAGACCAGTGCGCTGGTGGTGTGGCGCCCGAAGGGGCGGCAGCAGGACTGAGGGGAACACGGTGAAGGGGCCCGCGGGAGACCGCGGGCCCCTTCGGCGTTCCGCCGGGTCGACGGGTCAGAGCAGGTCGGGCCGGATCCGGTAGGGATGCGCGGGCGCGGTCTCGGTGCCGTCGGCGCGGACCCCGACCACCCGGTAGTACGAGACGGGTCCCGCCGGTCGCGGGCGGGGTGTCGGTGTAGGTGGTGGCGGCGGTCGCGGCCAGCGGCTCGGCGGGGTACGGGGAGCCCTTCGGCCGCCGGTAGAGGCGGTAGCCGGCGAGGTCCATCTCCTTGTTCTTCGCCCAGGCGAGCCGGGCCTTTCCGGTCGCGGTGTCGTAAGTGACCGAAGTGCCGGTCGGGACAAGGGGCTTGACCTCGTCGACGGTGGCGGACGTGCGCGGGGTGCAGGCGAACCTGACGCTCGCGGCGCCGGTCCAGTCGACGTGGTCGACGCGCAGGGTGTGGGTGCCGGCCGGGACGGTGACGCAGACGGTCTTCGCCCGTGTGCCCGAGGTTCCCTCGGCAGCCCCGAGGCGGGCGCGCCGGTCCAGTTCTGGTCGACGGCGGTGTCGCAGTCCGTCTTCTTCGGTGTGCCGGAGAACGTGGTGTTGGCGTAGAACGTCCGCTTGTACGCGGGTGAGGCGCAGTTCACCGCGGCGGAGGCGGGCGTGGTGACCGCGTTCAGCAGGGCGCCGGCGGTGGCGAGTACGACGGCCGTGGCGGTCGCGCGTCTGGCTGGGTTCATTCGGTCCTCTGGCCGAGTCGGAAGAGCGGAGCACGGCCGCCGGTGATCACGACTCGCGGTGAACCGGGTTGGTTGTACCGATCTTTGCCGACCCATGGGCTGTCTTTGAATGGAGGGTCCGTAAAGAGAGTTTGGAGGTGATTCCGCTCGCCCTTCACAGGGTCAGCTGAGCGTGGTGTTGCGGACTCGTTAAGTAGTTCCGCTTGACGCCGGGTGCGGCCTCCGCGTTGTCTTTTCAGACACCTGGGTCGTATAGCAGCCCTACGTCCGGAACGCACCTGAAGTGAGCCCTCGAATGCGTCGTATCGCCATATCCGTGGCCGCGTCCACGATGACCCTCTCGCTCGCCGGCTGTGGCGTGCTGGGAGCCACGGGGAGCGGCGCGAGCGCGAGCCCGAGCAAGGGCGACGACATCACCGTGGGTCTGCTGCTGCCGGAGAAGGCGAACACCCGTTACGACAAGTTCGACTACCCCATCATCCAGAACAAGGTGGCCGAACTGACGGGCAAGAAGGGCAAGGTCGAGTACGCCAACGCCGACGCGGACGCCACCCGGCAGGCCTCGCAGATGCAGAAGATGATCGACGAGAAGGTCGACATCATCATGATCGACGCGGTCGACTCGCACGCGATCGCCCCCGAGGTGCAGAAGGCCAAAAACGCGGGCATCCCGGTCATCGCCTACGACCGTCTCGCCGAGGGCCCGATCGACGCCTACGTCTCCTTCGACAACGAGCTCGTCGGCGAGGTGCAGGGCCGCACCCTGCTGGAGGCCCTCGGCTCCAGCGCCGACACCTCCAGCAAGGTCGTCATGGTGAACGGCTCGCCCACCGACCCGAACGCCAAGCAGTTCAAGCAGGGCGCGCTCTCCGAGCTGACCGGCAAGGTGACGATCGCGGAGACGTACGACACCACGGACTGGAAGCCGGAGCTCGCCGAGACCGAGATGGCCAAGGCCATCGCCGCGATCGGCAAGAGCAACATCGCCGGTGTCTACGCCGCCAACGACGGCATGGCCGGCGGTGTCATCAAGGCCCTGAAGGCGGCCGGTGTCACGAGCCTGCCCCCGGTCACCGGCCAGGACGCGGAACTCGACGCGGTCCAGCGGATCGTCGCCGGCGAGCAGTACATGAGCGTCTACAAGGCCTACCCGGACGAGGCCGAGGCCGCCGCGCAGATGGCCGTCGCCAAGGTCCAGGGCCAGGACATCCAGTTCGACGCGCTCACCCAGGACAAGGTCGACAGTCCCACCACCAAGGGCATCCCGTCCAAGCTGATCCAGCCGGTCGCCCTGACCAAGAGCAACATCAGGTCGACGGTCGTCGCGGACGGCATCTACACGGTGGCCGACATCTGCACGCCCAAGTACAAGGCGGCCTGCGCGGCGCTCGGCCTGAAGTAGGCCCCCGGAGCAGGTCGCACTTCCGCGGAGTGCTCCCGCCCCGCGCCACCCCCGTGGGCGCGGGGCACGGCCCCGGCGGGGCGGGGGTGCCGGGCCGGGGGCCGGTCCGGGTGCTGGAGTGACACCCGGGGGAAGCGGGACCAACGATGCCGTGACGCGGTCCGCCCCACCACCATCAGCTTGTTGCAATGCGAGGGGCGGAGCCTGGCCGATACCCGGACATAACAGCGTTTTGCGGCGGCCCTGTTGTGGAGAGCCGTGTTGCGGACCCGGTCGGCGCCCGCGCATAGTTGCGCTGCGGAAGTGGCAGCACACCGGGGGTGAAATGGGCGATGGCCGGGCGCGGGGCGGAGGAACATCCACACGGCGCCGACCGACTGTGCGCGGCCGGCGACCGGGTCTATTCCCGGGCCGTACGCCGGGGGCGGGTGCCGCGCACTGATGCCGAGACGGTGCCCTGCCTGCTGGAGCTGGCCCTGCTGCACCCGGACCCCGACGACATGGACTGGCTGGTGCCGACCTCCCCGCAGGAGGTCATGACCCGGCTGCTGCGCGGGGTCTACGACGAGGTCAGCGAGAGCCAGCGCCGGGTGGGCTCGGCGGTGGCCGCCTTCGAGTGGTACGCCGGACTCGGCCGTCAGCTGGGCGCACTGTCCGCACCGGCCGAGGGCAGCGCGATCCGGGTGCTGGACGGGCTCTCCCGGATCCAGGCCGCCATGGACGAGGCGACCGAGGCGTGCACCACCGAGGTGCTCACCGTGCAGCCCGGCGGCATCCGCCGGGAGGCGGAGCTGACCGAGGGGCTGCACCGGGCGCTGGCCCTGCGCGGCCGCGGGGTGCGCATGCGCGACCTGTACACGCATGTGGCCCGGCACGGCCAGGGCCTGCTCAACTACCTGGAGCTGATGGGCGACACGGTGGAGGCCCGCACCCTGGACGAGGTGATCGACCGCCTGATCCTCTTCGACCGCACGGTGGCCTTCATCCCCGCCAACGCCGACCGGACGATGGCCCTGGAACTGCGCCACCCTGCCCTGGTCGCCTACCTGGTGACGGTCTTCGAGCGGCTCTGGCGCCTGGCCATCCCGCTCACCGCCCCCCTCCCCGACACCGGCATCGAGGGCATCTCGCACCGCGAGCAGTCCATCGCCGCGCTGCTCGCCGAGGGCCACCAGGACGCCGTCATCGCCGAACGGCTCGGCATCAGCGTGCGCACCTGCCGCGCCCACATCGCCCGGCTGTCGGAGACCCTGGGTGCGGCCAGCCGTACCCAGCTGGGCGTCCGGATCGCCCAGGTCGGCCTGGACGGCCACCGCGGGTCCGGACTGCCGGCCGGCGCGCTCACGGCTCCTGATCAAGAATCCCCGAGCGTGCGATGAGATAGCCCAGCTGGGCCCGGCTGTCGCTGCCGAGGGTGGCGGCGAGCTTGGCGATGTGCAGCCGGGCGGTGCGGATGTTCATGCCCAGGCGGTCGGCGATGACGGCATCGGTGTGCCCCTCGACGAGGAGGGCGGCGATGGCGCGCTGACGGGGCGTGACGCCGTTCACCGACGGGGGCTGCACCGCCTTCGGGAACATCGGCGTGGCCAGCCGCCACAGCCGCTCGAAGGTCGTCACGAAGTACTTGATCAGGGCCGGGTGGCGGACCTCCAGGGCGAGGGTGCCGTCGTCGTCCGCCGGGAGGAAGGCGACCTTGCGGTCGATGACGATGAGCCGGTCCGGCACCTCGTCCAGGCTGCGGGCCTCGGTGTCGCCGCGCCGGAAGTGCTCCAACGGCCCGTACACCTCCGGCACATGGCGCAGGGTGTGCTGGTAGAGGGTGCGGATACGGCCGCCACGGTCCAGCAGCGCCTGGTCGCGCCCGAACGCGGTGCCGCGGGCCGTCTCTCCGCGCGGGCCGGTGAGGCCGGCGTGCGGCTGGATGGTCAGGGACTCCTCGGTGGCGTCGACCATCGCGTCCGTGATGGCCCGGTTGATCTGCTCGGTGCCGCTGAGCAGGCGCAGCATCGCCGGCTCGGTACCGGTGCCGGGCGGCTGTCCCACGCCGATCCGCAGGAGCGGCCCGAACCGTTCCACCAGCCGGTCCTCGCGCCGCCGTTCCTCGGCGACCCGGGCCGCGGAGGCGCGCAGCAGCCGGTGCAGGGCCGCGGCGGGCGCGACCGGTTCGAGCAGTCCGACGTCGTCCAGGACCGGGTGGAGCAGCCCGAAGTCGGTGAGACAGGGCACCTCGGCGGCATCGCCGGCGGGTATCCGCCCCTCCCGCAGGGCCCGCTCGTACACCTCCTCCCCGGCGGCGCACAACTCCTCGACCCCGTGCTCCCGGTGCGTCACGCGCTCACCTCGCCCCGCTCGTCGAGAATGCCGGACTGCCCGATGAGGTAGCCCAGTTGGGCGCGGCTCTCGCTGCCGAGGGTGGCGGCGAGCTTGGCGATGTGCAGCCGGGCGGTGCGGACGTTCATGCCGAGCCGGTCGGCGATGACGGCGTCGGTGTGGCCCTCGACGAGGAGGGCGGCGATGGCGCGTTGGCGGGGGGTGACGCCGTCCGGGGACGGCTGCCGGGCGGTCTGCCGGTACAGGGGCGTGGCCAGGTGCCAGAGCCGGTCGAAGACGGTCACGAAGAAGTCGACCAGGGCGGGGATGCGGATTTCCAGGGCGAGGGTGCGGTCCTTGTTCGCGGGGAGGAACGCGACGCCGCGGTCGAGGACGATCAGCCGCTCGGTGACCTCGTTCAGGGTGCGGGCCTCCGCATCGCCCCGCAGCGATTCGTAACGGCTGTGGACGGAGGGAGCGTGGCGCAGGGTGTGCTGGTAGAGGGTGCGGATACGGCCGCCCCGGTCCAGCAGGGCCTGGTCGCGGCGGAGGGAGAGGGCCCGCCGTTCCAGCGGCATGCTGGTGTGGGCGACGTGCGGCTGGATCGACAGGAGCTCTTCGCGGGCGTCGGCCATGGCCGTGGAGATGGCCCGGTTGATCCGGTCGAGGCCGCAGTGGACGCGGATGTCCGGTGCCTCTCCCAAGCCACCGGCGTGGTCGGCGCTCGCCCGCAGCAGCGGCTCGAAGGTCTGCGCGAGACCGGTTTCCCGCCGGCGTTCGTCGGCGATGCGTTCCGCCGAGGTGCGCAACAGCTCCTGCAGGGCCACGGCCGCGGGTACGGGCTCGAACCGGTCCAGGTCGGCCACGGCGGGCTGGAGCAGCCCCAGGGCGAGCAGACAGGGAACCGCTTCCGCCTCGGCACGGCAGAGGTGTCCCTCACGCAGGGCGCGCAGGTACAACTCCCGTCCCGGGGCGCACAGTTCCTCGGCACCGTGTGCGGGGTGCGGCGATCCGCCCACCGCGCCGATCCCCTGACCCGGCACCACGGTCAGCTCTCCCGGTCCAGGATGCCGGACTGCGCGATGAGGAAGCCGAGTTGGGCCCGGCTGCCGCTGCCCAGGGCGGCCGCCAGTTTGGCGATGTGGGCCCGGCAGGTGCGGACGTTCATACCGAGGCGGCGGGCGATCGCCTCGTCGACATGCCCCTCGATGAGCAGCTTCGCTATGGACCGCTGGACGCCGGTGATGCCCTCGGGGGTGGACTCGTAGGGCACCTCGTCCATCAGCGGGGTGGCCCGCTGCCAGAGCTGTTCGAAGACCTTGATGAGGTACTGCACAAGACCGGGGTGGCGCAGCTCCAGGGCGACCTGCCGGTCGTCCTGGGCGGGGATGAAGGCGACGGACGTGTCACAGATGATCAGTCGCTCGATCAGCTCCTCGAGCGTGCGGATCTCGACCTTGGCGCCCGCCATCTGGTCCATGTACGCGTAGGTACTCTGGCTGTGCCGCACGGTGTGCTGGTAGAGCGTGCGCATGGAGATGCCCCGCTCGATCAGCGGCTTGCTGCGCTTGAGCGCCTGACTGAGGATGTGCTCCGGCCGGCTGCCCCCGGGCTGCACGGTCAGGACCTCGGTCCGGGCCTCGGCGATGGCCCCGTCGAGCGCCGCGTGGATGCGGTCTATGCCCTCGAGCACGGTGATCGCGTGCGTGGTCGCCGGTTTCTGGGCACTGATGTCCAGGAACGGCTGGAAGGTGTCCGCCAGTTCCAGGGTGGCGCGGCGCCGGTCCTGGATCTCACGCTCCAGGGGCTGGAGTTGCTGGGCGAGCACGACGGACGGAGGAACCGGGCGCAGCCAGCCCGGATCGTCCGGATCGGGGTGGAGCAGGGCGAACTCGAGCAGACAGGGCGCGTTCTCGGCCTCTTGCCGGGAGATACGTCCGGAACTGAGAGCACTGGCGTAGAGACGCGAACCGTCGGCGCACAGGGCTGTGATGTCATGAGGATGTGTCGGTTTTGTGCGCTTAGTTGGCAAATCTCCACCCCCCAGGGTCCTGAACGTGCAGGAACATGATGCATCTCCTGTGTGGCATTGACGTGCCTGAATGAGCCATCGTCTTGTCAGACGGGGGAGAGGAAGCCATCAAGTGAGGACGAAGCCGACCATGAAAAAGAGAATGCTTCGCTCGGTGCTTGCCACTGCCTTCGTAGTCGCGCTGGCCAGCGGTGCGGCTGGTCCTCTTGACGTCGGCTGGGGTAGCCCGACCAAGACCGCGCACACGTCGGCCCAGGATGTCGGCTGGGGGGTCGTGGCCGGTGGCAGCCCCTCGGACGTCGGCTGGGACGTCGTGGCCGGCGGCAGCTCGGACGTCGGCTGGTCGACTCCGGCGGACGCGGCAGCATGACCACTCCACCCGACGACCGCTCCTTCCGCCGCGAAATGGCCACGGCCTACCGCTCCGGCTGGCACTTCATCGACCTGGTCACCGCCATCCCCCACAGCGGCGACTCGCTGATGGTGACCGTGTTCGGTGAGCCGGTCGTCGTGACGCGGGACGAGGAAGAGGACGTGCGGGCGTACCGGTGCCTGCGCAAGCCGCGTGGCGCCCCCCAGCCCGTGCGGTGTGCCATCCGGTACGGAATGATCTTTGTGAACCTCGACCAGCGTGACCACCGGCTCGCCGAGCCGACGGACCAGGACCTGAGGACCATCTCAGCCACCCCCCGCAGTGCCTGACGCGATTCCCCCGTCGTAAAAGATCGCTCAGGTGCTTCCCCCCGCAGCGGCGTCACCGTGACCTGAACACGGTGACGCCGCTGCAGTTTTCTGCGGACATTCCACGGTTTTTCACGGTATGGGACCGGTTCCAGGGTGGCTGAAAGTTTTCGGTCGTCTCAGCCGTTCCCCAAGGCTCGCTCCACCTCGATCTCGATCACCACGCGCGCCGGATTCGGCCTCGGCGTCCGCTCGTAGCGCTCGGCGTAGCGCCGTACCGCCTCCGCGACCCGCTCCGGTTCCGTCCGTACCCGCGCCCGCCCCTCCAGCGTGGCCCAGCGCCGGCCGTCCACCTGGCACACCGCGACCCGGGCGCCCTCCGGTCCGGCCGCGCGCACATGTCCCGCCTTGGCGCTGGTCCCGTTGGTGATCACCCTGGCCAGCCCGGCCTCCGCGTCGTACGTCACCCCCACCGGCACCACATGGGGGCTGCCGTCGGGCCGGAGCGTCGTCAGGGTGCACAGATGGCGTTCCCGCCAGAACGCCAGGTACTGCTCGGAGTGGATCGCCATGCTCCGCAACCTAGTCCCCGCAGGACCTTCCCCTCTGCCTTGAGCGGAATAGACTCAACTTTGTGTACGCTGGTTAGGTCAGCAGTGGAGAGTGTGCCCGAGGAGGAGAACGGACGACGTGGACGCCGAGCTGACCAACAGGAGCCGGGACGCGATCAACGCGGCCGGCAACCGGGCCGTGGCCGAGGGGCACCCGGACCTCACCCCTGCCCACCTGCTGCTGGCCCTGCTGCAGGGCCAGGACAACGAGAACATCACCGACCTGCTCGCCGCCGTCGAGGCCGACCAGGCCGCCGTACGCGCCGGGGCGGAGAAGCTGCTGGCCGCGCTGCCCAGCGTCACCGGGTCCACCGTCGCGCCCCCGCAGCCCAACCGCGAGCTGCTGGCCGTGCTCGCCGACGCCGGTGAGCGCGCGAAGGAGCTCGGTGACGAGTACCTGTCGACCGAGCACCTGCTCATCGGCATCGCCGCGAAGGGCGGCCGGGCCGGTGAGCTGCTCACACAGCAGGGCGCCGACGCCAGGAAGCTGCTGGAGGCCTTCAAGAAGGCCAGGGGAGGACGCCGCGTGACCACCGCCGACCCCGAGGGCCAGTACAAGGCCCTGGAGAAGTTCGGCACCGACTTCACCGCCGCCGCCCGCGAGGGCCGGCTCGACCCGGTCATCGGGCGGGACCAGGAGATCCGGCGTGTCGTCCAGGTGCTGAGCCGCCGTACCAAGAACAACCCCGTCCTCATCGGCGAGCCCGGCGTCGGCAAGACCGCCGTCGTGGAGGGGCTCGCCCAGCGCATCGTGAAGGGTGACGTGCCGTCGTCGCTGAAGGACAAGCGGCTGGTCGCGCTCGACCTCGGGGCGATGGTGGCCGGGGCCAAGTACCGCGGCGAGTTCGAGGAGCGTCTGAAGGCCGTGCTGTCCGAGATCAAGGAGAGCGACGGCCAGATCATCACCTTCATCGACGAGCTGCACACCGTCGTGGGCGCCGGTGCCGGCGGCGACTCCGCCATGGACGCGGGCAACATGCTCAAGCCCATGCTGGCCCGCGGCGAGCTGCGCATGGTCGGCGCCACCACCCTGGACGAGTACCGGGAGCGGATCGAGAAGGACCCCGCGCTGGAGCGCCGCTTCCAGCAGGTACTGGTCGCCGAGCCGACCGTGGAGGACACGATCGCGATCCTCCGCGGCCTCAAGGGCCGCTACGAGGCCCACCACAAGGTCCAGATCGCGGACTCGGCGCTGGTCGCCGCGGCCACCCTCTCCGACCGCTACATCACCTCCCGCTTCCTGCCCGACAAGGCCATCGACCTCGTCGACGAGTCCGCCTCCCGCCTGCGCATGGAGATCGACTCCTCGCCGGTGGAGATCGACGAGCTCCAGCGCGCCGTCGACCGGCTGAAGATGGAGGAGCTGGCGATCGCCAAGGAGACCGACCCGGCCTCCGTCGCCCGCCTGGACAAGCTGCGCCGCGACCTCGCCGACAAGGAGGAGGAGCTGCGGCACCTGACCGCCCGCTGGGAGAAGGAGAAGCAGTCCCTCAACCGGGTCGGTGAGCTGAAGGAGAGGCTGGACGACCTGCGCGGCCAGGCCGAACGCGCCCAGCGCGACGGCGACTTCGACACCGCCGCCAAGCTGCTGTACGGCGAGATCCCCCAGCTGGAGAAGGAGCTGGAGGCCGCCTCCGAGGCCGAGGAGGAGGCCTCCAGGGACACCATGGTGAAGGAGGAGGTCGGCTCCGACGACATCGCGGACGTCGTCGCCGCCTGGACCGGCATCCCGGCCGGCCGCCTGCTGGAGGGCGAGACGCAGAAACTGCTGCGCATGGAGGACGAGCTGGGCAGGCGGCTCATCGGTCAGACCGAGGCGGTCCGCGCGGTGAGCGATGCCGTACGGCGCTCCCGGGCCGGCGTCGCCGACCCCGACCGCCCCACCGGCTCCTTCCTCTTCCTCGGCCCGACCGGCGTCGGCAAGACCGAACTCGCCAAGGCGCTCGCCGACTTCCTCTTCGACGACGAGCGGGCCATGGTCCGCATCGACATGTCGGAGTACGGCGAGAAGCACAGCGTGGCCCGGCTGGTCGGCGCGCCTCCCGGCTACGTCGGCTACGAGGAGGGCGGCCAGCTCACGGAGGCCGTCCGCCGCCGCCCGTACTCCGTCGTCCTCCTGGACGAGGTGGAGAAGGCCCACCCCGAGGTCTTCGACATCCTGCTCCAGGTGCTGGACGACGGCCGCCTGACCGACGGTCAGGGCCGCACGGTCGACTTCCGCAACACCATCCTGGTGCTCACCTCCAACCTGGGCAGCCAGTTCCTGGTCGACCCGTTGACGAGCGAGGCGGAGAAGAAGGAACAGGTCCTGGAGGTCGTCCGGAGCTCCTTCAAGCCGGAGTTCCTCAACCGCCTCGACGACCTGGTCGTCTTCTCGGCCCTGACCAAGCCCGAGCTGGAGCGGATCGCACAGCTCCAGATCGACCGGCTCGGCAGGCGCCTGGCCGAGCGCCGGCTCACGCTGGACGTCACCCCCGAGGCGCTGGCCTGGCTGGCGGAGGAGGGCCTGGACCCGGCGTACGGCGCCCGCCCGCTGCGCCGCCTCGTCCAGACCGCCATCGGCGACCGCCTCGCCAAGGAGATCCTCGCCGGCGAGATCAAGGACGGCGACACCGTCCGCGTCGACCGCTTCGGCGAGGGCCTGCTGGTGGGCCCGGCGACCGGCAAGACGCTGTGACGCTCACACGCTGAACGCGGTGAACCGTACGAGGGCCCGGCCGGGGCCCTCGTACGTCACCTGCACCGTGACCGCGTCCGCGTCGGCGGCCCGTCGCCGCCCGCGCCGTTCGGGTCCGGACGGAGATCCGCCGACCCCACTGGTTCACCGGCCGTCCACCCGACCAGCCGGATCTTGTCAGCCGAAGGCTGACAGGCCCCGCCGGGGCTTGCCACCCCCCTCCCCGCATGGGGGAGGATGGCGGAATCCGCATGAAGGGAAAAACACGGTGAGCATCGACCCGTCCTCGATTCCGAACTTCGGGGGCCAGCCCGAACCGCAGCCCCAAGGACCGGCGGGCCCCGTCGTCCCGGATCAGGACCTCGTGAAGCAGCTCCTCGACCAGATGGAGCTGAAGTACGTCGTCGACGAGGAGGGTGACCTCGCGGCTCCGTGGGAGCAGTTCCGCACCTACTTCATGTTCCGCGGAGAGGCCGAGCAGGCCGTCTTCTCGGTGCGGACCTTCTACGACCGGCCGCACAAGATCGACGAGAAGCCGCAGCTGCTGGAGTCCGTCGACGACTGGAACCGCCGCACCCTGTGGCCCAAGGTGTACACCCACACCCACGACGACGGCACGGTCCGGCTGATCGGCGAGGCCCAGATGCTGATCGGCACGGGCGTCGACATCAACCACTTCGTCTCCTCGACCGTCAGCTGGGTGCGGGCCGCGATCGAGTTCGACCGGTGGCTCGTCGAGCAGCTCGGCCTGGAGCAGGAGGTCAACGAGGCGGACGAGAACCCCGAGGAAGACGGCGAGTAGGCGCCGCCCCACCGCCTACAGCGGTGCCTGCGCGTACACCACCAGGTACGCGCCGTAGACATAGCTGAGCCCGGCCAGGGCCGCGACCAGCACGGTCGCGTGCCAGGGCCGGGCTCTCGCCGTCCGCGCCAGGCCCCGGGCCAGCGGCAGCAGCAGCGGGAACGCCGGCAGCAGGAAGCGCGGCTTGGACTCGAAGAAGCCCGACCCGCCCAGCGCGACCAGCAGCAGCACCCCGCTGAACACCAGCAGCGGCAGCGGAGCGCGGTCCAGCAGCAGCAGCGCGTACAGCACCGTCGCCGCCGCGACCAGGACCAGCGCCATCGGGAACACGAACGGGCTGCCGTGCAGCAGCATCGCCCGCACGAACTGCAGCGAGCCGTGCCCGAAGTCGAACGTCGACCCCCACAGCCGCTGCACCTCGAAGTAGCCCCCGAACAGATCCCCCTTGCGCCGCCCGACCCACAGCACATAGCCCGTCCAGCCCAGCGGGGCGAGCGCCGCGCCCGTCCACAGCCTGTGGGAAACCCTTCCGCGGCGCCGCCACACCTCGGCCCCGGCCGCGGCCAGCACCGCGGCGGCGACCGCGAACCCGTTCGGCCGGGCCAGCCCCGCGCCGGCCGCCAGCGCACCCGCCCACACCCAGTTCCCGGCCAGCACCGCATACAGCGACCAGGCCGCGAACGCGGTCAGCACCGGCTCGGTGTACGCCATCGACAGCACCACCGCGTGCGGCAGCAGCCCCCACACCAGCACCAGCGCGACACCGGTGGCCCGCCCGTGCAACCGGGAGCCGGCCGCGTGGATCCCGGCGGCGGCCACCGCGGCCCCGGCCCACGAGATCAGCAGCCCCGCGACGCCACCGCTGACCGGGACCAGCGCCGTCACCGCCCGCAGCAGCGCCGGGTACAACGGGAAGAACGCGAGGTCGCTGTGCGGGCCCGGGTCGTGGGAGGGCAGGTCGTGACCGTAGCCGTGCGCCGCGATGCCCAGGTACCAGACCGAGTCCCAGGACCGGCCGAGCAGGTGCAGGGGGTGCCGGCCGGCGATGTGCGCGACGAGGGCGAGCACGGCCACCCCGGTGAGCCGCACACCGAGAAAGAGCCCCACGGCGACCCCGCCCGCGCGGGCGAGGGAGGGCCGGGCGCGGTCTCGCTGCGCCGGCTTCCGCGCGGCTACGGGCGGGGCGAGGGTGGTGCTGGCCTGGGTCACATCACCGCACCCTGCAAGGGCGCGGGTGCGGAAGCGAGCAGGCGGCGGCCGAGTGCGGCACGGGTTCACCTGTGTCGCGTACACGGAGAACCGCCCCGAAGGCGCGGGCTCACATCGCCCGCAACCGCTCCACCGCCTCCCGCAGAACCTCCTCCCTCTTGCAGAACGCGAACCGCACGAACGGCGCCCCCGCCTCCCGGTCGTCGTAGAACACGGCGTTGGGGATCGCCACGACGCCGGCCCGCCGCGGCAGGGACCGGCAGAAGGCGAAGCCGTCCTTCTCGCCGAGGGGGCGGATGTCGGTGGTGATGAAGTACGTGCCGGTCGGCCGGAAGACCTCGAAACCCGCCTCCGCCAGCCCCTGCGCGAGGATGTCCCGCCGGGCCAGCATGGACCGGCGGAACTCCTCGAAGTAGGCGTCGGGCAGGGCGAGCGCCTCGGCGACCGCGTACTGGAAGGGGCCCGCGGAGACGTACGTCAGGAACTGCTTCACCGAACGGACCGCGCTCACCAGCTCCGGCACGGCCGTCACCCAGCCGACCTTCCAGCCGGTGAAGGAGAACGTCTTGCCGGCCGAACCGATCGTCACCGTGCGCTCGCGCATGCCGGGGAAGGAGGCGAGCGGCAGGTGCTCGGCGTCGTCGAAGACCAGGTGCTCGTACACCTCGTCCGTCACCACCAGCAGGTCCCGCTCGACCGCCAGCTCGGCGATCGCGGCCAGCTCCGCGCGCGTGAGGACCGTGCCGGTCGGGTTGTGCGGGGTGTTGATCAGCAGCAGCCGGGTGCGGCCGGTGACGGCGGCCCGCAGCTCGTCCAGGTCCAGGCGGAAGGAGCCCTCGTGCGGGCGCAGGGTCACGGGTACGCGCGTGCCGCCCGCCATGGCGATGCTCGCCGCGTAGGAGTCGTAGTACGGCTCCAGGGCCACGACCTCGTCGCCCGGCTCCACCAGCGCCAGCAGCGCGGCCGCGATCGCCTCCGTCGCGCCCGCCGTGACCAGTACCTCGGTGTCGGGGTCGTGGTCCAGCCCGTAGCGGCGCCGCTGGTGCGCGGCGATCGCGGTGCGCAGCTCCGGGATGCCCGGCCCCGGCGGGTACTGGTTGCCGCGGCCGTCGCGCAGTGCCCGTACGGCCGCCTCCCTGACCTCCTCCGGGCCGTCGGTGTCGGGGAAGCCCTGGCCCAGGTTGATCGACCCGGTGGACAGGGCGAGCGCGGACATCTCGGCGAAGATCGTCGTGCCGAACCCGGCGAGCCGGCGATTGAGGTGAGGGCGTGCGCTGGAGGTCATGGCGGCCATCCTGCGCCCAAGCTCTGGAGTTCCTCAACACTGCTTCGCTGATGGGCGCCTGCGCCGGTATCCAACCCACCATCGCTCACCAGGGGAAGGGCTGTCCTCGGCTGTCGTCATCTGTCGTCGTCGGCCGCCCTCGGACGGCCCACAGACGGCCCCGCTGTACCGCAGTTGTGCCTGTGGCTCAGTCCTCGTCCTCGTCAAGGCCGAACCCGTCCGGGACAGCCAGCAGGGCCTCGCGCCACGGCCCTTCCGGCTCTTTCATGGCCGCTTCGCGGAACAGGTCTGCGAGTCGGTGCCGATCTTCCGCGCTGAGGCGGCCGAAGAGGTACGCCGGATACTCGAACCATGTGGACGCCGCGTCCGGCGAGGCTTCCTCATCTGTGCTGGTGTCCACTGCTGCCACGAGGTGCGCCATGGCTTCTGCCAGTGTGCTCAGGAGCGGATCACGGTGGCCACTTGTTGGGGTCAGCTCGCCAGAATGCATGCGTGCACCGTATCCAGCGGTCGGCGTAGCGACTTTGGCCGGGAGCTGCTTTGGCGCGAGTGATCATGGCCCCGTAAGCTTCCGGCGCGTCGGGCAGTCTGTGGACCTGCCCGGTAAAGCACGACGTTGGGGCCATGATCTTCGAGGCTCGCGCCAAAGTGGCTGGCTAAAGTCGCGGAGCCGACCGCCCCAGCCACGACGTGTTCTGACCTCATGCACGGTGTGCCTGCCTCTTGGGCGGGAGCGGGCGGCCGGCGGTGCCGAGCGGGGCGGAGACATGAGCGCGGGCGCCGCCGGCCGCCCGCGCCCGCCCGGAGGAGCGAAGCGACGACGGGTGCTTGATGAGGTAGAGAAACCTGTAACTGGAGCTGCGAAGCATCCCGGTGGCTGAGGCTGCCTACTGGAGGTCGTATTCCGCCGCGAGGATGCGCCCTGGCCCCATGTAGTCCCGGGCGTACTCGGTGATCTGCCCGTTCTGGTCCCAGTAGTGGTTCGCCATGCTCAGTACAGGGGTGCCGGGATCAAGGGCCAGAAGCGGCGCAACGTCCTCCGGCAGTTCCTCGATCGACACCGAGTCCCGGCGCTTCACCGCCCGCCGGCCTGTCCGGTCCTCGATCAACCCGAAGGTCATCTTCGGGAGTGGCCCCGTTGAGATCAGTTCCGGTGCCGCCTCCGCCAACTCCCCCGGAAGCCACGACGTGGACAGGGCAACCACCCCATCCTCATCGAGGTACCGGCGTCGGCGCTGGACCACCTGGGTCCCCTCCTCCACTTCCAGCGCGTCAGCGACTTCGGCGTTGGCAGGGACTAGCTCAGCACTGATGATCTCCACCCGCTCGCCGGGCCTGAAGCCGCTGCCGGTGGTCCGTTGCAACTGAAGTCGATCAGGTCCGGTCGTGAGCTTGCTCGGCATACGCGCCACCGTTCCAATCCCTGGGATGGTCTCTGCGTATCCCTCTGCCCGCAGAACGGACGCGACTCGCGTAGCGGTAGCCACCGAGACACCCTCGTCGCGAACGATCTCGCGGACCGACGGGATGCGATCTCCGGGCTGCAACTCGCCGCGCTCAATCCGGTTCTTGATCTGCACCGCAATGCGCCGATACGGCGGCAGCGCAGGCGAGTTCCCGGCCATGTGCACAGCTCCCTTCTAGAGCACTTTAGAACACCCTCTTGACGCTGTGGGTGCTCTAAAACACTATAGAGCTGTGCCCCCAAGCTCCGACAGGTGGGAATTGGCACTAACTCGTCTGCCCAGGGGCGGCGCTCAACCGCCAAGAAGAACCGCCGCCCCTGGCCCCTGTGAAGGGAGCTTCATCATGCCCGCTTCCGGCCTCATCACGCCTGCCGCTCCGCCCGTCTTAGGGCCGACCCGGACGCCTGTTCGCCTGGTGCGCGGCGGCCGAGCATGCCCCATCTGTGGTGAGCGGCGCTGCTCGAACCCGGCCGAGTGCACGAGCGAGTACGCCAACCGGTCCTGGGACGAGTGCGCCGACTGCGGCGGCACCGGCTACGACACCACTGGCTTCGACATCTGGTGCCCGATCTGCGTCGGAACCGGAGAGGTGGAGGTCTGAGCATGAGCGTGTTCCCGTCCTGCCTGGACCTGCTGGACCGACCGGTAGCTTGCCCTGGCTGTCGCACACATGCCCCGTTGTGGACCTGGGTTCGCATCGATGACCTGCGCGTCCTCACCCACGACGGTGACATGATCTGCCCCGCCGACCGCACGTTCGGCGGTCAGACCGCCCCTGAACCGCTCCCTGTGGGTGAGCTGGGGGTGGCTGCGTGACGGTCTTCCCCGTCGCCCCTGAGGCCGTGGCTGGTGCTGCGGCCTCTTTGGGCACCGACCCGATCACTCTCGCTGACCTGCTCCGGGTGGCGAACTCGCCGGGCTTCGACCGCTGGCAGGAACAGATCCGCCGCACGGGCGGCTGCGCCCACCCGATCCGCCTGCGGGGCGAGACGATCACCCGCGACCGCGTGACCGGGGACGTCCTCTACTCCTACAGCACCGAGCAGGAGCCGGGCGGCATGCTCCGGGTCGCCTGCGGCAACCGGCGGGCCTCCCGCTGCCCGGCCTGCGCCTGGACCTACGCCGGGGACACCTACCACCTGATCCGGGCCGGGATCACCGGCGACGAACGCAAGGACGTACCCGCCACCGTGCGGGATCACCCCCGCGTCTTCGCCACCCTCACGGCTCCGTCTTTCGGCCCCGTGCACAACCGGCCCGACTCCGGACACTGCCGCTGCGGTATCTCCCACGCCGAGGACGACCCCGCCCTGGGCACAGCCCTGGACCCGGAGCGCTACGACTACGCGGGCGCGGTGCTGTGGAACAACCACGCCGGGGACCTGTGGCGGCGCTTCACCGTCTACCTCCGCCGCGAGATCGCCGCCCGCGCGGGCCTGACCCAGACGGCCCTACGGGAGGTGTGCCGGGTCTCCTTCGGCAAGGTCGCCGAGTTCCAGAAGCGCGGCTCCGTCCACTTCCACGCCGTGGTCCGCCTCGACGGCCCGGACGGCCCCGACACCGCCCCGCCGGCATGGGCCACGGTCGCTCTCCTGGACTCCTCGATCAAGGCTGCCGCCGCTCGGGTCTCCGTCCCCGTGCCCGCCTCCGGTGACCACCCGGCCCGCGTCCTGCGGTGGGGCTCTCAGGTCGACGTGCAGCCCATCGGCGCGCTCGGGCAGGAGGAACTGACCGAACAGGCCGTCGCCTCCTACGTGGCCAAGTACGCCACCAAAGCGGCCGAGACCACCGGCACGGTGGATCACCGGATCGGGGAGCTGTCAGAACTCGATCGGCTGCCACTGCCCGCCCACACCCGGCGGCTCATCGAAGCCTGCTGGGACCTGGACGACGCCTACCCCGAACGGCTACTGGCCCGCTGGGCTCACATGCTCGGCTTCCGCGGGCACTTCTCCACCAAGTCCCGCCGCTACTCCACCACCCTCAGCGCCCTGCGCCAGGTGCGTGCCGACTACCGCGCCCGCCAGGAACGCCGCGAACGCGGGCTCTCCGAAGACCTCGACGACACGGAGGGCTCCACGCTCGTGCTCGCCCACTGGACGTACGCCGGACAGGGCCACACCCCCGGTGAATCCTGGCTCGCCGCCACGATCGCGAAGGAGATCCGACTGAACCGAGAGACAGCACGCGAAGCGCTCGCCGACATGCCCGACTCGGACGACTGGGAGGTGTGCGCATGAGGCGTCTGCCTGACCAGTACCTGACCCCGGAAGACCTGGTGGTCATGCTCCGTCTGCCGAGTGTCGACACGGTCTACCAGTGGCGCCGCAAGGGCACCGGACCCCGTGGCTTCCGCGTCGGCCGGCATCTCCGGTTCGACCCCGAAGACGTGCGGGCCTGGGTCGAGTCCCTCATGGAAGGGGCCGCCTGATGGCTGGCCACATCCAAGACCGCTGGTACAGGGCTCAGAGGGGCGCCGACGGTAAGACCGTTCGCGTCAAGACCGACCGTTACGGCACCGGAATGCGCTATCGCGCGCGGTACGTCGGCCCCGACGGCACCGAGAAGTCCAAGAGCTTCCCCGACGGCAAGAAGCGCCTCGCTGAGAAGTGGCTCAGCGCCATCGAGACCGACATGACGCGCGGCCAGTACACCGATCCCAAGTCCGTGCGGATCACGTTCCGGCAGTACGCCGAGAAGTGGTTGGACTGCAAGACGTCCAGCCCGATGACCCGAAGGGAACTCGGCCGGCGCCTCCGGCTGCACGTCTACCCGGTGCTTGGTTCTCGACCGGTCGGGACCTTCCGGCCCGAACACATCCGGGAGCTCCTGGCCGCACTGGAAGCGAAGCCCGGCGTGAGTGCCTCCTACACCCGGAACATCTTCGCGGACGTTCAGTCGGTCCTGTCTGCTGCTGTGGACGACTCGCTACTGTCGCGCAACCCGTGCAGCGCGCGGACCGTGCGACGGCCCAAGCCAGACGCGCACCCGGTAGTCCCGTGGGTACCCGCCCAGGTGTTCGCCGTACGAGCGGCCCTTCCGGAGCGGTATCGAGCGATGGTCGACGTCGGCGCCGGATGCGGACTCCGCCAGGGGGAAGTCTTCGGCCTGGCCGAGGACGCCATCGACGTGGACGGGCGCACCCTCCACGTGGTGCGGCAGATCAAGCACGTGGAGGGTCACCCCGTCTTCGCCCTCCCCAAGGGAGGCAAGAAACGGGCCGTGCCGCTGCCCAGCTCCGTCGCGGAAGCCGTCCGGGCGCACATGGACGCCTTCAAACCCGCAGAGATCACGTTGCCGTGGGACGTGCCCGAAGGGCCGAAGGTGTCGGCCCGGCTGATCTTCACGGCTGAGCAGGGGGGAATGGTGTGGCGGAGCAACTTCAACGGCAAGGAGTGGAAGCCCGCTCTCGCCGCCGCTGGTGTCATCCCGGAAGCAGATGACGACGGCAAGTACGAGTCGGCACGCGAGCACGGCATGCACGCCCTCCGGCACTTCTATGCATCCGCGCTGCTGGACGCGGGCGAGAACATCAAGGCCGTCAGCGAGTACATGGGCCATGCTGACCCGGGGCTGACGCTGCGGGTGTACGCGCACCTAATGCCGGAGAGTCGAGAGCGCGCCCGTCGGGCAATCGACCGGGTGTTCCAGCGCAGTTCCGGGGAGGACCGGGACCCACGGTTGACAGAGTGAGGCACGGCGCGACGGGAAGCCCTAACTGATCACTAAGCCCGTCGTACGCCACGGACCATCACTCAAGAGCTTCCGACTGTGGCGACCACGGCACGGTCACCGGCACCGCGATTTCGGCTGTGGATCCGTTCGTGGTCCGCCGCACAGTCCTGGGTATCAGATGGTCCTTAGTGCTTGTGGCCGCCCCACCACCGATCAAACGGCTGACTATGCGCATGTCGATTCGGTAGCCGCAAACTCCCGAAAAGTACATTCATCATGAATGGTCGAAATCAGTTTCGAGATGAGGGAGAGTGGCGTGCGGAAGACCCTCCGGCTCACCATGGCCGTGGCGGCGGCAGCTGCTATCAGCAGCTTGAGCGTCGGCAACGCCCATGCTCAGGACGGCGGACGGTTGTCGCGTATCTTGTCGCCAGCGGTGTGTGGCTTGCAGATCAACCTGCTTGGCAACAACAACCAGCAGACCGTGACTTGCAATGAGAACTCGACCCCGACGCCACCCCCGAGTGGCGGTGGTTTGACCGGGTTTGATACCGAATTCGGGAACGCTACCGTGCAGCCGGGAGAGGTGGCTATTGCGACTGCGACCTGCCCGAATGGGAAGGCGCCCACGGGAGGCGGCTTCAGCGAAAACCCCGGTGACTCCTGGCAGGTAACGGCCTCTGAAATTCAGCCGGGTGTTGGCCCGGGTTCGAGTGGCTGGACGGCGATCGCCAAAAACACCGGCAGCGGGCCTCAGACACTCACCGCCGGGGTGGTCTGCTACAACGGCACAACGGCATGACCTGACGTGCAGCCAGTCCTCGCATGCTGCCGGTCGTCTCTGCTTGCCAACAGGTAGTTATCCACCGACCGCTTCCGCACGTCATGCAGGATGAACACGGCCCGCAGGCGGCCCAGTGACATCCGGTCGGCCCCTGAACTGCCAATGTGCGCAGGTCAGGGGCCTTTTCCCGTTGCCGATCCTCAGAAGTTCCTCAACTCTGCTTTGCGCCCCGAGGCGGCCGGGCATCTGCCGGTCACCGCGGTCCACGAGGGACCGCTTCGGGGGAACGGAAGGAGGGTGACGCCATGGTCGTCGGCATCATCTTCATCCTGGTCGTGGCCGCGTTCGTGGCCGTCACGGCGCTGGCCGGCGCCCGGACCGGGAGCCGGCAGCGCAAGGTGTCGCTCGGCAAGAGCGGCCGTGGCCGGTCCGGGTCGTACCGCTCGTCGTC
This sequence comes from Streptomyces sp. NPDC001852, assembly GCF_042891825.1. Lineage (NCBI taxonomy): Bacteria > Bacillati > Actinomycetota > Actinomycetes > Kitasatosporales > Streptomycetaceae > Streptomyces > Streptomyces sp. NPDC001852. The sequence goes on along the minus strand of NZ_JBIATN010000014.1, from coordinate 60,507 downwards.
CTCGTCCTCGGCGTACGACGGCAGCGGCAGCTGGTGGGCGGGCGGCACCGACTCCGGTTCGTCGGGCGGGCACCACGGTGGCCACCACGGTGGCCACTCCTGTGGTGGCGGCCATTCCTGCGGCGGCCACTCCTCCTGCGGCGGAGGCTCGTCGTGCGGCGGGGGCGGATGCGGGGGAGGCAGCTGACACGGGGCAGCCGAGCTCCCGGGGGAGCCGTATCCGGGCCGCATGCGAGCGCCCGCCGGACGAGGACGGCCGGCGGGCGCTCGCCGTTCGTTCGGCGCGCCCGGCGTGCGCCATGGTTGAACAGTTGAACTGTGGAGCCCTCTGAGGGATGGAAACCCCACGAAGTTGGGTAAAAACGCTGTCGGGGCGCCACTGTCCATGATTCCCTCTAAACCGCCAACGCAGCCCCTCGGACGTCCCTGAGACCTCCCGCCCCGGCCGAGCCGGCTGGGCTGACATGGCAGATCTCCCCCCTCATCGCGTGTTAGCGGAGCCGATCCATGCTCACGACCCTGAACACCTCCTACACCGATACACGGGCTGCCGACCTGGCCTGGGCCCTGGGACGCGAGCCGCTGCCGGCCCTGGCCACCCTCGACCTCGAACTCACTGGGGCGAAGCTCCAGTTGAGACTGCTCGGCGCGTCCCACCAGGTGTTGCTGGACGAGGAGCGCGGCCGCTGTTCGGAGACGGTCGCCTGCATCCCCGGCTCCAGCACCCCGCTGCCCCTCGGCGTCGCCAAGCGCGTCGGCGACTGGGAGTACGAGTTCGCCGCCCGCGTCGAGGTGCTCACCCCCGGCTCGTTCGCGGGCCGCGCCCAGGAGTTGCTGGCCCTCGTCTCCGACCATCCGCACGGCCTCGCCGGCGTCTTCCCGGGCAGCCCGCACGCCTTCACCGCGATGCTGGCCCAGCGCCACGAGGGCCAGGTGCACTGGCGCACCTGGCACGCCTACCCGCAGGACGGGCAGTTGGTGGCCACCCGGACCCGGGTCGGGGTGCGGGTGCCGACCGCACAACTGAACTGAGCGCGCCGCGCAGACATAAACCCCTTACACGTCAACTGCCTTCAGATCCACACGTGTGGGTGACGAAGCGTACCGAGCGTGTGACGTAACGTCGCAGCGTGATCGATCCGCACGCTCCCGCGCAACCGGGTTGCCCGCCGTCCTGGACAGGCCCCGCCCGGCTGCCCGTCCGGCCCGGCACCGGGCGGTTCCTGGTCCTTGTGTGCGTCTTCGTCTGCGCGGCCTGCGGACTCGTCTACGAACTCGAACTCGTCGCGTTCGCCTCGTACTTGATGGGTGACTCGGTCACCCAGGCCTCCGTCGTGCTGTCCGTGATGGTGTTCGCGATGGGCATCGGCTCCCTCGGCGCCAAGCGGCTGCGCTGGCACGCGGCGGCCGGGTTCGGCGCGATCGAGACCGCGCTCGCGCTGATCGGCGGATGCAGCGCGATGGCGCTGTACGCCGTCTTCGCCTGGACCGGCGGCTGGGGCGGGGTGTGGGCCGAGGGCCCGCGCTGCCTGCTGGTCGCCTTCTCCCTCGCCATCGGCCTGCTCATCGGCGCCGAGGTCCCGCTGCTGATGGAGCTGATCCAGCGCATCCGCCACCAGGACGCGGGCGGCGCGGTGGCCGACCTGTTCGCGGCGGACTACGTCGGCGCGCTGGTCGGCGGCCTTGCCTTTCCCTTCCTTCTCCTGCCCGTCCTGGGCCAGTTGACGGGCGCGCTGCTCACCGGCACGGTCAACGTCGTGGCCGGCGGTGCCCTGGTCCTCGGTCTCTTCCGCCGCGACCTCACCCGCCGGGCCCGCTGGACCCTGCTCCTCGTCGGCCTCACCGTCCTCGGCGTCCTCGCCTCCGCCGCGGCCCTCGCCGACGAGTTCGAACGCGCTGCCCGGCACGCCGTCTACGGCAAGGACGTCCGGGTCGCCGAGCAGACCGGCGTCCAGGAGGTCGTCCTCGCCGGCGGCACCGGCGGCAAGCCCCTCGACCTCTTCCTGGACGGCCGGCTCCGCGTCGGCGGCCGCGACGAACGCCGCTACCACGAGGCCCTCGTCCACCCGGCCATGTCCGACGGCCCGCACGCGCGCGTGCTGATCCTCGGGGGCGGCGACGGCCTGGCCGCCCGCGAGGTGCTGCGCCACGGGGGAGTGCGCCGCGTCGACGTCGTCGAACTCGACCCCGGCCTGCTCCGCCTGGCCCGCCACGACCCCGGCCTCGCCGCCGCCAACGGCCACGCCTACGACGACCCCCGCGTCCACACCACCACCGCCGACGCCCTCGGCTGGCTGCGCGGTGCACCCCCCGCCCGGTACGACGTGGTGATCGCCGACCTCCCCGACCCCTGCATCACCGCCAGCACCAAGCTCTACTCCCAGGAGTTCTACGGCCTGGCCCGCCGCGTCCTCGCCCCCGGTGGCCGGCTCGTCGTCCACGCGGGGTCGGTCACCAGCCGCCCCCGCGTCTTCTGGACGGTCGCCGCGACCCTGAGCGCCGCCGGCCTCGCCGGCTCCCCCTACCGGGTACTCGGCCACGACTCCGGCTTCCCGGCCGGCCCCGACCGCTCGGCGGGCGCGTCCGGAGCCCCGCACGACTGGGGGTTCCTGCTGGCTCGCCCGGGGACCACTCCGCCACCGCTGCGACTGGCCAACGGGCCCCTGCGCACCCTGACACAGGCGGACCTGACGGCGGACGCGCGGGCGGCGCAGCGGACCCGCATCGGGGGGCTGCCCGCGTCGACGCTGGTGCATCCGCGGTACTGAGGAGTCGGTCGGGGGTGTCGGCGAGCCAGGTCGGGGGTGCCGGCGAGCCGGTCGGGCGAGGGTGATTTCCGGTTACACCTGGGTAGGCTCACCCGACATGGAGCACCAGGTCTTCGTCGCGGTCCCGCTCGAGCCGCTCAGAGCCGCCCTGGCCGACCCCGCGCGCGTCGCCCGCGCGGTCCCCGGCCTGCAACAGGACGCCGGTGCCGAACCCGTCGCCGGACGCCTGAAGCTCCGCGTCCAGGGACACTCCGTCACCTACCGGGGTACGGCCCGGGTGGTCGCCCGCAAGGACGGCACGTACGCCGTCGAGGCCGACGCCACCGAGGCCCGCGGCACCGGCGCGGTGAAACTCGCCCTCACCCTGCGCCTCGCGGAGGCCGAGGGCGGTACGACGGTCACGGTCGAGGGCACGGCGGACGCGGACGGCCGTATCGCCGAGCTCCCGCCGGACGCGGTCCACGCGGCGCTGATCCGCCTGCTGAACCGTTTCGTGGAGAACCTGGCGGCGCCCCAGGAGGCGCCGGAAGCCGAGGCCGGGCAGACCTCCGTCTTCGAGGCCGAGATCCCGCCGCCGTCCCTGGACCCGGCGGCCGACCGCCTCGCCGAGGACTTCGCCGACACCGGCGAGCCGCCCGCCGAGGCCGCGCACGCACGCCGGACGATGATCGGCCGCAGCGCGGAGGAGGTCGACCATGCCCCGCCGCGGGGGCGCTACGCACCCGTGCCGGCACCCCAGACGGTCACGGCCACATCGGCACTGCGCTGGGCGGCTCCGGCGGCGGCGCTGGTAGTGGCGTCGGCGATCGTCGTCAGCCGGGCACTGCGCAAACGCCGCTGAGCGAAAGCGCCCCCGTCTCCCCCAGTAGCCTCTTCCCGTGAGTAACGAAGACATCACGCTGACCGCGGGCAACGCAGAAGTACGCGTCAGCCCCGCCCACGGCGGCCGTATCAGCAGCCTCGAGGTCGACGCCCTCCAACTGCTGAGGCAAGGCCACCGCTACGGCTGCTTCCCGATGGTGCCGTGGTGCGGCCGCACCAGGGACGGCCGCTTCCTGGACGGCGGCACCGTCCGCCAGATGCCGCTCAACTCCCCGCCGCACGCCATCCACGGCACCGCCCGCGACGGCGCCTGGCGCACCGCGCGCGTCGCGGAGAACGAGGCGGTGATCACGTACGACCTGGTCGACCCCTGGCCGCACCCCGGCCGCGTCACCCAGGTCGTCACGCTCGCCGAGGACGGCCTGACGCTGACGATGTCCGTGGAGGCGCGGGACGACTCCTTCCCGGCGCAGATCGGCTGGCACCCCTGGTTCAACCGGAACCTGGGCGGTGCGGACGTGACCGTCGACTTCAAGCCCGCCTGGCAGGAGGAGCGCGGGGACGACCATCTGCCCACCGGCAACCGGATCGACCCGGAGCCCGGTCCCTGGGACGACTGCTTCGGCATGCCCGGCGGCGTCGACGTCACCCTCACCTGGCCCGGACGGCTTCAGCTGAAGGTGACCAGCCGCGAGGAGTGGGTGGTCGTCTACGACGAGCAGGCGGAGGCCGTGTGCGTGGAGCCGCAGACCGGCCCGCCCAACGGCCTGAACACCCTCCCGCGCCTGGTCACCCCGCTGGAGCCACTGGAGGCGACGACGACCTGGAGCTGGCGGCGCCTTTAAGCTGGTCGGCATGACGGACGTACGTGGCGCGCTGCTGCAGCAGATCAAGGACAAGGCCGTGGTGCACGGCAAGGTGACCCTCTCCTCGGGTCTTGAGGCCGACTACTACGTCGACCTGCGCCGCATCACCCTCGACGGCGAGGCCGCCCCGCTGGTCGGCCAGGTGCTCCTGGACCTGACGGCCGACCTGGAGTTCGACGCGGTCGGCGGCCTGACCATGGGCGCCGATCCGGTGGCGGCCGCCATGCTGCACGCCGCCGCCGCGCGCGGGCAGCGGCTGGACGCGTTCGTCGTACGGAAGGCGGCGAAGGCGCACGGGCTGCAGCGGCGCGTGGAGGGCCCGGACATCGCGGGTCGCCGGGTGCTCGTCGTCGAGGACACCTCCACCACCGGCGGCTCCCCGCTCACCGCCGTCGAGGCCGTGCGCGAGGCCGGTGCCGAGGTCGTCGCCGTCGCGACCATCGTGGACCGCGCGACCGGCGCCGCCGAGAAGATCGAGGCCGGCGCGGGCGTTCCGTACCGTTTCGCCTTCTCGAAGGATGAACTGGGTCTGGACTGACGACGCGGATTGACCTGGACTTGACCGGCGCATGGACCACCGGTCCATGTCTGGAAAGATGGGGACGACGACGGCGTCGAAACCCCCAGGTCTAGGTCAGGGCCGTAACGCACAACCCCAACCCGCAACACAAGGAGCGGACAGATGCCCATCGCAACCCCCGAGGTCTACAACGAGATGCTCGACCGGGCGAAGGCAGGCAAGTTCGCCTACCCGGCCATCAACGTCACCTCGAGCCAGACCCTGAACGCGGCGCTGCGCGGCTTCGCGGAGGCGGAGAGCGACGGCATCGTCCAGATCTCGACCGGTGGTGCCGAGTTCCTCGGCGGCCAGTACAGCAAGGACATGGTGACCGGCGCGGTCGCCCTCGCCGAGTACGCGCACATCCTCGCCGAGAAGTACCCGGTCAACATCGCGCTGCACACCGACCACTGCCCGAAGGACAAGCTCGACGGGTACGTACGTCCGCTGATCGCGGTCTCCGAGGAGCGCGTGAAGGCCGGCAAGAACCCGCTGTTCCAGTCCCACATGTGGGACGGCTCCGCCGAGACCCTCGCCGACAACCTCGCCATCGCCCAGGAGCTGCTGGAGCGCACCCGCGCCGCCAAGATCATCCTTGAGGTCGAGATCACCCCGACCGGCGGCGAGGAGGACGGCGTCTCGCACGAGATCAACGACTCCCTCTACACGACGGTCGAGGACGCGATCCGCACCGCGGAGGCCCTGGGCCTCGGCGAGAAGGGCCGCTACCTGCTGGCCGCCTCCTTCGGCAACGTCCACGGCGTGTACAAGCCGGGCAACGTCGTGCTCCGCCCCGACCTGCTGAAGGAGCTGAACGACGGCGTGGCCGCCAAGTTCGGCAAGGCGTCGCCGTTCGACTTCGTCTTCCACGGCGGCTCCGGCTCCACCGAGCAGGAGATCCTGACCGCGCTCGAGAACGGCGTCGTGAAGATGAACCTGGACACGGACACCCAGTACGCCTTCACCCGTCCGGTCGCCGCCCACATGTTCCAGAACTACGACGGCGTCCTGAAGGTCGACGGCGAGGTCGGCAACAAGAAGGCCTACGACCCGCGCACCTGGGGCAAGCTGGCCGAGGCGAGCATGGCCGCGCGTGTCGTCGAGGCCACGCAGAACCTGCGCTCGGCGGGCAACAAGATCAAGTAAGCGGTGCCCCCGCGGTGGGCCCGGCGGCTGTCCTCGCCGCCGGGCCCGCTGTATACCTGGGGAGGTGCCCGATGTCCGGCTGACCTCGCCCCAGGGCAAGTGGATCCTGCTCACCACGGTCCTCGGCTCCAGCATGGCGCTGCTGGACTCGACCGTCGTCAACGTGGCGCTCCCGCGCATCGGGCAGGACCTGGGCGCGAGCCTGGCCGCCCTGCAATGGACGGTCAACGCGTACATGGTCACGCTGGCCGGCCTGATCCTGCTGGGCGGTTCGCTGGGTGACCACTACGGCCGCCGGAAGATCTTCGTACTGGGCGTGGTGTGGTTCGCGGCGGCGTCCCTGCTGTGCGGCCTGTCGCCGAACCCGCCGGTGCTCATCGCCGCGCGGGCCCTGCAGGGCATCGGCGGCGCCCTCCTCACCCCCGGCTCCCTGGCGATCATCCAGTCGTCCTTCCACCGCGACGACCGCAGCCGGGCCGTCGGCCTCTGGTCCGGCTTCGGCGGGATCGGTGCGGCGGTCGGCCCGTTCCTGGGCGGCTGGCTGGTGACCGGCCCCGGCTGGCGCTGGGTGTTCCTGCTGAACGTCCCGCTGGCCCTGCTCTGCGTGCCGGTCGCGGTGCGGCACGTGCCGGAGTCCTCCGACAGCGGCAGCCGGGGCCGCTTCGACGTGCTGGGTGCCGCCCTGGGCGCCCTGGCCCTGGCCCTGCTGACCTACGCGCTGATCGAGGCGAGGGCGGGCTCGCTGGTGGTGGCCCTGACGGCGGTGGCGGGCCTGGCGGCGGCGGTGGCCTTCGTGTACGTGGAGCGACACCGCCCGGCCCCGATGCTCCCGCCGGACATCTTCGCCTCGCGCCAGTTCACGGCGGTCAACCTGGTCACCCTGTGCGTGTACGCCGCGTTCGGCGGCTTCTTCTTCCTGACCGCGCTCCAGCTCCAGGTGGTGGCGGGCTACTCGCCGCTTGCGGCCGGTACGGCCCTGCTCCCGACGACGGCCCTGATGCTCCTCTTCTCCGCCCGCTCCGGTGCGCTGTCCGACCGCACGGGCCCGCGCCTGCCCCTGACGATCGGTCCTCTCCTCTGCGCGGCGGCGATGCTGCTGATGCTCCGCGTGGGCCCGGGCGCCGACTATCTCACCGACGTCCTCCCGGCCCTGCTGGTCATGGGTACGGGCATGGTGACTCTCGTAGCACCGCTGACGGCGACGGTGCTCGCCTCGGTCGACACCTCCAGGGCGGGCCTGGCCAGCGGCATCAACAACGCGGCGGCCCGGGCGGCGGGCCTGATCGCGGTCGCCGCGCTGCCGCTGCTGGCGGGGATGGGTCCGGAGGCGTACCGGGTCCCGTCCGCCTTCGACGCGGCGTTCCGGCGGGCGATGCCGATCTGCTCCGGGGTGCTGGTGGTCGGCGCTCTGCTGGCCTTCGCCCTGGTCCGCCGCCCGGCTCCGGACTGCCGCCACCCGGAGTGCCAGGTACACGGCTGTGTGACGGCCCCTCCGTTGGAGGGGGAGCGGCGGGACTAGGGCCTGTCTGACAATTCCCGTCTGCCGCGCGACGCCATGCACGCACTCTCGCCGCACCGGCCCCAGACCCAAGTACGTCCAGTACGAGGGTCTGGGGCCGGCACTCCCCCAGCCTTCGGCCGGGGGGACCCCCAGAGCACGCACCTGACGCCGCGCGGCCGCCCTTCGGGCGACGACGCGAATTGTCAGACAGGCCCTAGCAGCATCTCTCGGCGCGCAGTGGCCCCGGCACACGGAACCGCGAGGTGGGCCAGACTGGACCCCATGACGATTCACGAAAACCTTCTCGGCGGTCCGCCCCCCACCCACCTCCCGGACGACCCCGAGCCCCGCGAACAACTCGCCGCCGGAACCGCCCCCGCGGACGTCGCCGCCAAGTACCCCACCTCCTCCCTCGCCTGGGCCCAGCTGGCCGACGAGGCGTTCGAGCGCGGCGCGGTCGTGGAGTCGTACGCCTACGCCCGTACGGGCTACCACCGCGGCCTCGACGCCCTGCGCCGCAGCGGCTGGAAGGGGCACGGCCCGGTCCCCTGGGAGCACGAGCCGAACCGCGGTTTCCTGCGCGCCCTGCACGCCCTCGCCCGTGCCGCCCACGCGATCGGCGAGCAGGAGGAGTACGAGCGCTGCACGCAGTTCCTGAAGGACTCCTCCCCGACGGCGGCGCAGACGTTGGGCTAGTCCGGCGGGAGGCCGGTGGTGTGGCCCGTCTGGCAGCAGGCGGGCCTTGCCGTATCGGGGTCCATTGCGGAGGATGCCGGGTGGGGACCGGGGCCCCCGTGCCGGCATCGGCAGGGGCGGACCGCTACCCGGAGCAACAACAGGAGACAGCGATGTCCCAACCGGCTCAGCAGTCCATGGAGACTCAGGAGCCCGAGACTCCGCATCTCGATTTCGCGGGCACGACGCCGTACGAGGACTACGTCAGGGCGGACGTGCTCACCCACCTCCAGCACACCCTCTCCGACGATCCCGGAGAGATGGTCTTCCTGGTCACGACCCAGGTCATGGAGCTGTGGTTCACCGTCGTCGTCCATGAGTGGGAGACCGCGGCGGCCGCCCTGCGCGGCGACGACGTGCCGACCGCGATCGCCGCGCTGAAGCGTTCCGTACGGGAACTGGAGGCCCTCAACGCCTCCTGGAAGCCCCTCGGCCAGCTCACCCCGGCGCAGTTCAACTCGTACCGCTCCGCCCTCGGCGAGGGCTCCGGCTTCCAGTCGGCGATGTACCGCCGCATGGAGTTCCTGCTCGGCGAGAAGTCCGCGTCCATGCTCGTACCGCACCGCGGCGCCCCGCGCGCACACGCGGAACTGGAGAAGGCGCTGCACGAGCCGAGCCTGTACGACGAGGTGCTGCGGCTGCTGGCCCGGCGCGGGCACGCGATCCCCGCGTCCGTCCTGCACCGGGACGTCTCCCGGCGCTACGAGCCCTCCGACGTGGTCGAGCAGGCCTGGGCGGCGATCTACTCCGGCGACCAGGACGCCGAACTCGCCCGGCTGGGCGAGGCGTTGACCGACGTGGGCGAACTGGTCTGGCGCTGGCGCAACGACCACCTGGTGGCCACCCGCCGCGCGATGGGCGCCAAGCCCGGCACGGGCGGCTCGGCCGGCGTGGCCTGGCTGGAGAAGCGCGCCCGCAAGAACGTGTTCCCGGAGCTGTGGACGGCGAGGTCCCATGTCTGAACCGGCCCTGGAAGCAGAGAAGCTGGACGCTGCCGACGAACTGGCGCCGCTGCGTGACCGCTTCGTCCTCGACGAGGTGGTCTACCTCGACGGCAACTCGCTCGGCGCGCTCCCCGCGAACGTCCCCGACCGCGTGGCCGACGTGGTCCGCCGGCAGTGGGGCGAACTGCGCATCCGCTCCTGGGAGGAGAGCGGCTGGTGGACGGCGCCCGAGCGGATCGGCGACCGGATCGCCCCGCTGGTCGGCGCCGCGGCCGGGCAGGTCGTCGTGGGCGACTCCACAAGTGTCAACGTGTTCAAGGCGCTCGTGGCCGCCGTACGGATGGCGGGCGAGGACCGTACCGAGATCCTGGTGGACGCCACGACGTTCCCCACGGACGGCTACATCGCCGAGTCGGCGGCCCGCCTGACCGGCCGCACCCTGCGCGCGGTGACACCGGCGGAGGTGCCGGCGGCGTTGGGCGACCGTACGGCGGCGGTGCTGCTGAACCACGTCGACTACCGGACCGGCCGGCTGCACGACCTGCCGGGGCTGACCGCCGCGATCCACGCCGCCGGCGCCCTCGCGGTCTGGGACCTGTGCCACAGCGCGGGCGCGCTGCCGGTGGGCCTGGACGAGCACGGGGTCGACCTGGCGGTCGGCTGCACCTACAAGTACCTGAACGGAGGTCCGGGTTCACCGGCGTACCTGTACGTCCGTCGCGATCTCCAGCCCGGCTTCGACTCCCCGCTGCCCGGCTGGAACTCGCACACCGACCCGTTCGGCATGAGCCCCTCGTACGCCCCGGCGCCGGGCGCCCTGCGCGGCCGCGTGGGCACCCCGGACATCCTGTCCATGCTGGCCCTGGAAGCGGCCCTGGAGGTCTGGGACGACGTGTCCGTCTCCGCCGTCCGCGCCAAGTCCCTCGCGCTGACGGACTTCTTCCTGCGGTGCGTGCGGGCGTACACCGGGCCGGGGCACGTCGAGTCCGTGACGCCGGAACGCCACGAGGAGCGCGGCAGCCAGGTCGCCCTGCGCTGCGACGACGCGGGTGAGGTGATGAAACGCCTGATCACCCGGGGCGTCGTGGGCGACTTCCGCCATCCCGACGTCCTCCGCTTCGGCTTCACCCCGCTGTACGTCACCTTCGCCGAGACCGAGCGCGCGGCCCGGATCCTGGCCGAGGAACTGGCGTAGGGGGAGGGGCTCGAGGGGCCTGGGAGAGGTCTGGACGGGCCTGGGGAGGTCCTGGGAGGGGCCTGGGAGGGGCCTGGGAGGGGCGGCTTCCTCCCAGGCCGTTCCCCACAGAACCGTTTATCCCTCACCCTGCGTGACATCCCCGTGTCCCCGCACGTCACCGGCCTGATACCGTCCCGCCAACGGCGAACGAAGATTCCCCACCCGGTCCGCCAGACCCCAAACACGTTCCATCGCTGAGAGGTTGGAGCATGCCGGACGACTCCGCAGCAGCCCGCGCCGCCGCCGAAGAGGAGTCGGCCTTCTCGCACCCCCCGGTCGACCCCGACGTCACCGCCGCGTACGGCGGCCACCCGGACCAGGTGATCGACTTCTACGCCCCCCGGACCGCCCAGGACTCCCCGGTCCCTCTGGTGGTGGTCCTGCACGGCGGCGCCTGGCGCGCCCGCTACGACCGCCGCCACATCACCCCCTTCGCGGACTACCTGGCCCGCCGGGGCTTCGCCGTGGCCAACGTCGAGTACCGGCGCGGCGCCGATCCTCTGATCCCCGGCCAGAGCAAGGGCGACGGCGGCGACGCCACCCCCGCGGCCGGCCGCTGGCCCGACACCTTCGACGACATCGCGGCCGCCCTGGACGCGCTGCCCGCCCTGGTCCGGGAGGCGCTCCCGCAGGCCGACTCCCGCCGCACGGTGCTGACCGGTCACTCGGCCGGCGGTCACCTCGCCCTGTGGGCAGCGGCCCGCCACGTCCTGCCCGCGGGCGCCCCCTGGCGCACCGGCGGGCCCGCCCCGCTGCGCGGTGTCGTCGCCCTCGCGCCGATCGCGGACTTCGAGGTGGCGGAGAAGCTGGACGTCTGCGGCAACGCGAGTCTGCAACTCCTCGGCGGCCACGACACGTTCGCCGAGCGCCGCCCCAGCGCCGACCCCGTCCTGCTTCTCCCCACGGGCATCGCGACGACACTCGTCCAGGGCCGTACGGACCTGGTGGTGCCCCAGGCGGTGGCCGAGTCGTACGCGGACGCGGCGGCGAAGGCCGGCGAGGTGGTGGGCCTGACACTGCTGGAGGACGTCGGTCACTTCCCGCTCATCGACCCGGCGGCGGACGCGTGCGCGGTGGTGGCGGAGGAGATCGCCCAACTGGCCTGGTAGCCGCCCCTTGAGGGGCGGTCCCGGTGATACCCGTAGTACCTGAGAGCTACCCCGCAGAACAGCTCCCTGGCGGGACGCCGGCGACCCGCCCCGATCCATAACTTCCTTGTCAGACAAGCCCGATGGCCGGGCGATCTGAAAGGAAGCCCGCCCATGGGGCACACCCACGAAACCACACATCCGCAGTCGCCGACGGCGATGGGGGCCCACGAGCGCCACCCGCACCCGGCGACGAAAGCAGCACGGATGGTGCGGGTGGGAACCCGGACCAGAACTCACCGCACCCGGAAATGGCGCCGCGCCCTCCTCGCCACCCTCCTCACCGCAGCCATAGCGGCCCCCCTCTCCGGCGCCACCCGCCCCCAGATCCCCGCTCCGGCCCCCGCCACCCTCCCCCCGATCACGGCGACGACCCTCCAGACGGCCTACGCCGCCAACCGGGCCGACGCCTCCCGTGCCGCCGACATGGCCGCCGCGCACGGCGACACCCACCGCGCCGCCGCCGACCGCGCCCTGGCCGCCCCGTCCCGTCACCTCCTCACCTTCGACGGCCGAGGCACCGGCCGGGCCACGGAGGTGCTCGGCGACCTCGTTCACGCGGACCGCGTCGCCGTCCTGGTCCCCGGCTCGGACACCTCCCTGGACACCTACGCCCGCTTCCACAAGGCGGCCGCGGCCCTGTACACGGACCTCACCCACCGCGCGCCCCGAGACACCCGCACCGCGGTCGTCGCCTGGCTCGGCTACGAGACACCGGCCACCGTCAGCACCACGGTGACCACGACCACCCGCGCCAAGGAAGCAGCCCCCCAACTGCGCGCCTTCATACGTCACCTGCGCGCCGCGACCCCGGCGCAGGCGCACATCTCACTGCTCTGCCACTCCTACGGCACGGTCGTCTGCGGCCGGGCCGCCGCGGGCCTGGACGCCGAGGACATCGTGCTCGTCGGCAGCCCCGGCACCGGCGCGGACTCCGCCGCGGCCCTGCACACCCGGGCACGAATCTGGGCGGCCCGCGGCAGCGAGGACTGGGTCGCGGATGTGCCGCACGTCAGCGCCACCCTCTTCGGCACCACCGTCGGTCTCGGCGCCGACCCGGTCTCCCGTGCCTTCGGCGCCCGGGTCTTCGACGCGGGCGACGCCGACCACAGCGGCTACTTCACCCCGGGCTCGGACTCCCTCGCCAACCTGGCCCGCATCACCCTCGGCGAGACCCCGGAGGTGCCCCGTGCCTGACCCAACCCCCACCGCGCCCAGCAACCCCCGACCGACTCCGGCCCCTCGTGTCGTTTCCCCGCGCACGGCCCCGCAGCCGCACACGAACCCGCACCCGACCCACACCCGAAACCGGCGCCACCCCCTCCGCACCCTCCACCACTCCGCCCGCCGCCTCGACACCCTCACCCCCGCCTCCCGCGACCGAGCCGTGGACGCCCTGCGGGCCCTCGCGGTCCTCGGCGTCGTCCTGGGCCACTGGCTGGTGACAGCCCTGGTCGCCAAGGACGGCGGACTGCACACCACCAGCCCCCTGCAGCACATGCCCTGGCTGGCGCCGATCTCCTGGCTGTTCCAGACCCTGGCCGTGTTCTTCCTGGTCGGCGGCCATGTGGCGACCCGAAGCCTCGCCACCGCCCGCGGCAGAGGCGACACCTACGGCTCCTGGCTGCGCGCCCGCCTGACCCGCCTGCTGCGTCCGGTGACCGCACTCCTGTGCCTGTGGGCGGTGGCCGCCACGGCCCTCCTGCTGTCCGGCACCCCGCTCGCCACCATCGAGGCCCTGCTCAAGCTGGCCCTGTCACCGCTGTGGTTCCTGCTGGTCTTCGCCGGTCTGACGGCCGCCACCCCGCTCCTCACCCGCCTCAACCCGCTCTGGCCCCTGGCCGTCGTCCTGCACGTCGACCTGCTCCGTTTCGGCCTGCACACCGGCCCGGCCTGGCTCGGCTGGCTGAACCTCCCGGCGGGCTGGCTGGTCCCGTACACCCTGGGTGCGGCCTGGACCCGGGGCGAGCTGGACAGCCGTCGCGCGGCCCGGGTCCTGTTCCTCGGCGGTACGGCGGCCACGGCCGTCCTCGTCGGCTGCGCCGGATACCCGGCGTCCATGGTCGGTGTCCCCGGCGCGAGGATCTCCAACCTCGACCCCCCGACCCTGGCTGCCGTCACCTTCGGCCTGGCCCAGTGCGGGCTCGCCCTCCTCCTCCGCGACCGGCTGCGCCGCGCGATGGCCCGCCCGCTGCTCTGGGCAGCGGTGGCGCTGGTCAACCTCTCCGCGATGACGATCTACCTCTGGCACCAGACGGCCATGATGGCCACGACGGCCACGGGCCTGCTGGCCGGCCGGCTGCCCGGCCTGCACACCTCGCCCGACTCCCTGGGCTGGGTGCCGTACCGCCTCGCCTGGCTCCCTGTCTTCGGCCTGGTCCTCGCCCTGTGCTGGACGGCCTTCCGCCATCACGAACAGGGCCCGCGTCGCCCCATAAACCGCAGGTCCCATGTGGTCCGCCGCCATCTGCCCCCAGCAAAGAATCCGCCCAATGCCTAGTGTTGACCTTGTGAAGCCCGCGGCCGCCGACGGTGAGAACGCCCCCCAGGGGCCACCCGCACCCGACCACGCCCCCGCGACGGCCGCTGCACCCACCCCCAAGGCCGCCCGGCGCCGCCTGCGCGCCTGGCTCGGCGAGAACCCCTCACCCCAGTCACCCCCCTTGTCCCGGCACCGCTGGGCCCGTCTCCTCACCTACCTGGTCACCTTCTACTTCGCCCTGGCGATCGCCCTCGGCGGCGGCGAGGAACTGGCCAACACCTACGGCTTCACCACAGCCGTGGCCTTCTTCGGTACGTTCCTCCAGGCCGTCGCCGTCGTCCTGGCCCTGTGGCGCCCGGTGCCCGCCTGGGCCCTGTCCCTGTCCGGCGCCGTCGCCACCGCGCTGCTCGCACGCCGGCAGCTGGCGGCACTGGAGTTCCGGCCGCCCGGCCCCAACTGGCCCTGGACCACACCCCTCCTGCTGGCCCACATGGCCGTACTGCTGCTCCTCGCCCTGCGCGTCCGGTTCCGCGGGACGGTCGCCGCGCTCGTGACGACCGCATTGGTGACCGCCGTCGTGGAGGGCGGCCTGGGAGCGTCGCGCTACTCCCCGACGGGCACGGTGGCCGTCGGCCTGTTCGCGATCGCCGCCGTCATCGGCGCGGCCCTGCGCAGCCGCAGCGAGGCCCGCAGCGAACTGGTCCAGCAGACGACGATCACCGCAGAGGAACGGGCCCGGCGCACGCTGCTGGAGGAGCGCAGCCGTATAGCCCGCGAACTGCACGACGTGGTCGCGCACCACATGTCGGTGATCTCGATCCAGGCCCAGGTGGCCCCGCACCTGGTGGAGAACCCCTCCGAGGAGCTGAAGGAGAACCTCGCCGGCATCCGCAACAACGCCCTGGAGGCCCTGACCGAGCTGCGCCGGGTCCTCGGGGTGCTGCGGTCGGAGGGCCCGGACGACCCCGAGGCCGTGGAGGAGGCCCACCGGCTGTCCGCCCCCGGCACCGGCCCGGCCCCCGACGCGCCGCAGCCGAATCTCGCCCGCCTGGACGCGCTGATAGAGAACACCAGGGCGGCCGGTCTGGACGTGGTCAAGACGGTGGAGGGCGAGCCCCGCGGCTATCCACAGGGTGTGGAGCTGTCGGCGTACCGGATCGTCCAGGAGGCCCTGAGCAACGTCCTGCGGCACGCCCCGGGTGCGAGGGTCGGTGTGGCGGTCCTCCACCACCCCCACGGGATATGCCTGGACATCACCAATTCCCCGCCCAGCCGTCCGGTCCCGCCGACCCCGGGCAGCGGTCACGGTCTGCTCGGCATGCGGGAGCGGGCGGCGATGCTGGGCGGGCACGTCGTCGCGACGGGGGAGCAGGACGGTGGATTCCGGGTGACCGCGTTCCTCCCGCGCGACGGCACCCCGGTGCCGGCCGGCCTCGCCCTGCCCGCCGCGTTCCAGCACCGGCTGCCACCCGGCTCCACCCCTGACCCGTACCCGCCCGAGCCCCCGACAGGAGAACAGGACCCATGACGAGCGGCGCCGGTCCCATCCGCGTACTCATCGCCGACGACCAGGAGATGGTCCGGCAGGGTTTCGGCGTGCTGCTCAGCGCCCAGCCCGGTATCGAGGTGATCGGGCAGGCGGTGGACGGTCTGGACGCGATCGTGCAGACCGCCGAACTGGCCCCGGACGTGGTGCTGATGGACATCCGGATGCCCGAGCTCGGCGGCATCGAGGCGACCCGCCGGATCACCGCCGGGCATCCCGCCGTCAAAGTGCTGGTGCTGACCACGTTCGACCTGGACGAGTACGTGTACGAGGCGCTGCGGGCCGGGGCCTCCGGCTTTCTGCTCAAGGACGCCTCCGCGGACAAGCTGGCCGAGGCGGTCCGGGTCGTGGCGGCGGGCGACGCCCTGCTCGCGCCCGGCATCACCCGCCGTCTCATCGCCGAGTTCTCCCGCATGGACGGCAGCCCCCGGGCCCCGCTCAAGCAGCGCGTCGGTGACCTCACAGAGCGGGAGACGGAGGTGCTGGCGCTGATCGCGCAGGGCCTGTCGAACGCGGAGATCGCCGAGCGGCTGGTCGTGGCCGAGCAGACCGTGAAGACGCATGTGGGCCGGATCCTGGTGAAGCTGGGCCTGCGCGACCGCACCCAGGCGGCGGTCTTCGCCTACGAGTCCGGCGTGGTCCGCCCCGGTGGCGGCCGGTGAGAGCCCTCACGGGGCGACCCGTAGTACCTGAGGGGGACCCGCGAGAACCCCTCTCCAAGGTGACGACCGCGCCCCGCCGCCCGCCTACCGTTGCGTACGTGACCCAGACGACGCACACGCAGACGACACCGCCGGGCCCGGCCGGCCGGCCGCGCAGTCCGGAGTTCCGGCTGGCCGCGGACGCTTTGCGAGGGCTGCGGCAGGACCTGTTCCAGGACGCCTTCGCCTACGACCCGCTGCCCCGCCGGAGCGCCGACGGCCCGCTGGTCCGCCGTCTGTCCGGCGCGGTCTGGCTGCCGCACCTGGTGGTGGCCGCCCTGGGCGTGATCGCGATGTCCCTCGCCGTGGCGGGCTCCTTCGAGTCCGGTCCGGCCGGCCTGCTGTGCGGGCTGCTGGCGCTGGGGCCGGTCCTGCTGACGCTGGCGCGTCCGGTGGGGGCGTTCTGGTTCTCGCTGGCCGCGAGCACGGTCGCCGCCCTGATCGGCCGCGGCGACTTCGGCGACTGGCCCTGGCTGCCGGGCAGTTTCCTGTCCCACCTGGTGGTGCTCACGGTTGTCGCGCTGCGCACCCGCCCGCGCACCGCGGCCTCGATGTGGGTGATGACCGCGGTCTACGGCTTCGTCATCGGAGGCGTCTTCGGCTGGCACCGCTACGACACCAATGTCGCCCCGATGCTGCTCGTGTCGGCCCTGGTCCTGCTGGCCGTCTCGGTCCGGCACATCCGCCGTCAGGCCCAGCAGGAGGTGACCGCCCAGCAGACGGTCACCGAGCACGAACGCTCCCGCCGCACCCTCCTGGAGGAGCGCACGACGATCGCCCGTGAGCTGCACGACGTGGTCGCCCACCACATGTCGGTGGTCGCCATCCAGGCGGAGGCCGCGCCCTACCGGGTCCAGAACCCGCCGGAGGAGCTGGAGAAGGCGTTCGTCACCATCCGGGAGAACGCGGTGGCGGCCCTGACCGAGCTGCGCCGGGTCCTCGGGGTCGTCCGCGCGGACGACTACGAGGCGCCGGACGCCCCCCAGCCGACCCTGGCCGACCTCGACGGGCTGCTGGCCAATGTGCGCGAGGCCGGCCTGACGGTGGACAGGGCGGTGACCGGCGCGGTGCGTGAACTGCCGCAGGGCGTGGAGCTGTCGGCGTACCGAATAGTGCAGGAGGCCCTCAGCAACACCCTGCGGCACGCACCGGGAGCGAGCGCCCGCGTGGAGATCGGCTATGTCCTCGGCGGTCTGGGCCTGCGCATAGTCAACACCCGCCCGCCCGCGCCGCACCTCGTGAAGCCCTCTCCGGGTGCGGGACACGGCATCACGGGCATGCGGGAGCGCGTGTCGATGCTGAACGGCGAGATGACGGCGGGACCGGCGGAGGACGGGGGCTACGAGGTGACGGTGTTCCTGCCGGTGCCGGCGGCCACCGCGAGCGAAGGGGACGCATGACCATCCGCGTACTGATCGCGGACGACCAGATGATGGTCCGCGAGGGCTTCTCCGTCCTGCTGAACGCGATGCCGGACATCGAGGTCGTCGGCGAGGCCGTCAACGGAAGGGAGGCGGTGGACCGGGTCAGGGAACTCGCCCCGGACGTCGTCCTGATGGACATCCGCATGCCGGAGCTGAACGGCATCGAGGCCACCCGGGAGATCGTGGCGGCGGACGCGGCGGCGAAGGTGCTGGTCCTGACGACCTTCGACCTGGACGAGTACGTGTACCAGGCCCTGCGCGCAGGAGCCTCCGGCTTCCTGCTGAAGGACGCCTCGGCCCGCCAACTGGCCGACGGGGTACGGGTGGTGGCCGCGGGCGAGGCCCTCCTGGCTCCCTCGGTCACCAAACGCCTGCTCACGGAGTTCTCCCGCCTCTCGGACGCCCCGCGCCTGGTCCCGTCGGCCCAGGCGGCCTACGGCGAACTCACCGAACGCGAGACAGAGGTCCTGATCCTGATCGCCCAGGGCCTGTCCAACGCGGAGATCGCCGAGCGCCTGGTGGTGGCGGAGTCGACGATCAAGACCCATGTGAGCCGTGTCCTGGTCAAACTGGGCCTCAGAGACCGCACGCAGGCGGCGGTGTTCGCGTACGAGGCGCGGTTGGTGACACCGGGCTGAGGGGACGGGCGACCCCTTCGGACGGCGGCCCCTTCGGACGGGCGACCCCTGGTCAGACGTCGGTCCGGCAGGTTAGCGTCCCGGCATGGCAGGCCCCACCGACCTCGGTTTCGATCCCTGGGACCCGGCGTTCCTCGCGGACCCGTACCCGGCCTACGCCGAGCTGCGCGCACGCGGCCGGGTGATCCGGTACGAGCCGACCGACCAGTGGCTGGTCCCGCACCACGCGGATGTCTCGGCGCTGCTCCGGGACCGCCGGCTGGGGCGGACGTACCAGCACCGCTTCTCGCACGAGGAGTTCGGCCGGACCCCGCCCGCGCCGGACCACGAGCCGTTCCACACCCTCAACGACCACGGCATGCTCGACCTGGAGCCGCCGGACCACACCCGGATCCGGCGCCTGGTGTCGAAGGCGTTCACGCCGCGCACGGTGGAGCGGCTGGGGCCGTATGTGCGGGGCCTGGCGAACGACCTGGTCGCGGCGCTGGTCCACAACGGCGGCGGTGATCTGCTGACCGACGTGGCCGAGCCGTTGCCGGTCGCGGTGATCGCCGAGATGCTGGGCATCCCGGAGGCGGACCGCGCCCAGCTCCGCCCCTGGTCGGCGGCCATCTGCGGGATGTACGAGCTGAACCCGTCGCCGGAGACCGCGGAGCAGGCGGTCCGGGCCTCGGTGGAGTTCTCGGAGTATCTGCGGACGCTGATCGCGGCCCGCCGCAAGGAGCCGGGCGAGGATCTGATCTCCGGCCTGATCGCGGCCCACGACGAGGACGACGACCGGCTGACCGAGCAGGAGATGATCTCCACGGCGGTCCTGCTGCTCAACGCCGGCCACGAGGCCACGGTCAACGCCACGGTGAACGGGTGGTGGTCGTTGTTCCGAAACCCCGGCCAGCTGGCCGCCCTGCGCGCCGACCACTCCCTGATCCCGTCCGCGATCGAGGAGCTGATGCGCTACGACACCCCGCTCCAGCTCTTCGAACGCTGGGTGCTGGACGACATCGAGATCGACGGCACGACGATCCCGAGGGGCTCGGAGATCGCGATGCTCTTCGGTTCCGCCAATCACGACCCCGAGGTCTTCCACGACCCCGGGCGACTCGACCTCACCCGCAGCGACAACCCGCACATCTCCTTCAGCGCGGGCATCCACTACTGCATCGGTGCGCCCCTGGCCCGCATCGAGCTCGCCGCCTCCATGACGGCCCTCCTCCAGCAGGCCCCCACGCTGACCCTCGCGGCGGAGCCGCGGCGCAAGCCGAACTTCGTCATCAGGGGGCTGGAGGGGCTGAGCGTGGTGGTCGGCTGACGGCCGGCCGGATCCCTCAGCCGGCCAGATCCCGCCGCCGCACCCCCGCGAGCCCGCCGGCCACCAGCATCACGGCCAGACCCAGCAGGGCCAGCACCGGGCCCCACTCCATCGCGCCCCCCGGCAGCTTGGGGAGATGGCCGAACGGGGACAGGTCCAGCACCGCCCGCGGCACGTTCAGCGCGGGGCCGATCCAGCCGATCAGCAGGACCGCACCGGCCACGCCCCAGGCCGCGACCGCGCCCCGCGGCAGGACGCCGAGGAGGAGGACGGCGACGCCGCCGATCACCCAGACCCCGGCGACCTGGAGCAGGCACGCCCCCAGCACCGGCCCGGTCTGCCGGCCGTAGCCGACGGCGAAGCCCAGGCCGGCCACGAGCATCAGCAGGGCCGAGCCGCCGAAGGCGATCAGCAGGTGGCCGGCGGCCCAGCGCAGCCGGCCCACGGCCGCGGCCAACACCGGTTCGGCCCGGCCGGAGGTCTCCTCACCGCTCAGTCGCAGCACGGAGGAGACGACGTAGAGCGCGGCGACGAGGCCCAGCATGCCGACCATCGCGGCGAGGAACGCGTCCGTCAGCCCCGACTGGCCGCCCATCCGCTGGAAGATCTCCCGCGCCTTGGCGTTGTCGCCGACGAGTTTGGCCGCACCGTCCGTCATCCCGCCGTAGACGACCCCGGCGACGAAGAACCCGATCGACCAGCCGAGCACGCTGCCGCGCTGCAGCCGCCAGGCCAGCGCGCCCGCCGTGCCGAGGCGGCCGGTCGCCGGACCCGGCCGGGTCGGCAGGAAGCTCATGCCGATGTCCCGCCGCCCGGCCAACGCGTAGGCGACCAGCCCCTGCAGGGCGGCGGCCGTCGCGAACAGCAGCAGCACCCACCAGCGTTCGGCCGCGAAGGCACGAAGGTCCTCCAGCCAGCCCAGCGGGGACAGCCAGGTCAGCACCGACGAACCGTCGTCCGCCGCCGAGTCGCCCGCCGCGCGCAGGACGAACGCCGCGCCCAGCACGGCCGCCGTCAGCCCCCGGGCCAGCCGGGCGCTCTCCGTCAGCTGGGCGACGATCGCCGCCATCGTGGCGAAGACCATGCCCACGCCCGCCACACCGAGCCCGAAGGCCAGGGCACCCGGGGCACCCTGCCCGGCCAGCCCCGCCACGACCAGCACGCACAGGGCCGCGTTCGCGACGGCCGCCGTCAGCAGGGCCGCCGTGAGCGGGGCCCGGCGCCCCACCGTCCCGGAGGACACCAGCTCCTGCCGCCCGCTCTCCTCCTCGTCCCGGGTGTGCCGTACGACGACGAGCAGGCTCGTCACGGCGGCGAGCGCGCCCGCGTACACCCCTACCCGCCAGGCCGTCAGTGCGCCGAGGGAGTCGTCGAAGACGGGGCCGACCATGGCGCGCAGGGAGGTGTTGCCGGCCATCTGGTGCATCAGGTCGGCACGGGCGGCCGGGGTGCCGTACAGGGTCCGCAGGGTGTTCGGCATGGAGAGGACCATCAGCGCGTTCACCGCGACCCAGACCGGGATCAGCACGCGGTCGCGGCGCAGGGCGAACCTCAGCAGGGTTCCGGTACCGGCGAGTGGGGAGTTCATGCGGGCACCTCGTCCTGGTAGTGCCGCAGGAACAGCTCCTCCAGCGTCGGCGGCTTCGAGGTCAGCGAGCGCACCCCGGAGGCGGTCAGCGAGCGCAGTACGGCGTCGAGTTGGTCGGTGTCCACCTGGAGCCGGACCCGGCGGCCCTGTACGTCGAGGTCGTGCACGCCCGGCAGCCGGGCCAACCCGTTGGGTGGCCCGGCGAGTTCGGCGCTCACACTGGTCCGGGTCAGGTGCCGCAGGTCCGCCAGTGAGCCGCTCTCCACCGTCCGGCCCTTGCGGATGATGCTGACGCGGTCGCAGAGTTCCTCGACCTCGCTGAGGATGTGCGAGGAGAGCAGGACCGTACGGCCGCGCTCCCGCTCCTCCTCCACGCAGCGCTGGAAGACCGCCTCCATCAGGGGGTCCAGGCCCGAGGTCGGCTCGTCCAGGATCAGCAGGTCCACGTCCGAGGCGAAGGCGGCGACCAGGGCGACCTTCTGCCGGTTGCCCTTGGAGTAGGTGCGGCCCTTCTTGGTCGGGTCCAGCTCGAACCGTTCGACCAGCTCGGCGCGCCGCCGCCGGTCCAGTCCTCCGCGCAGGCGGCCGTAGAGGTCGATGACCTCGCCGCCGGAGAGGTTGCGCCACAGCGTCACGTCACCGGGCACGTAGGCGATCCTGCGGTGCACGTCCACCGCGTCCCGCCACGGGTCGCGGCCCAGTACCTGCGCGGCGCCCGCGTCGGCGCGCAGCAGGCCGAGCAGCACCCGGATCGTGGTCGACTTGCCGGCGCCGTTCGGGCCGAGGAAGCCGTGCACCTCACCGGCCTCGACGTCCAGGTCGAGGCCGTCCAGCGCGTGCGTACGGCCGAAGGACTTGTGGAGCCCAGAGACCGTGATTGCCTTCGTCATGCCTCCGAAAGTACGCTTCTTTCAGAAATTTGTGAAGTTAAGGAATCACATGAAGCGCGGATAGGCTGAGGGGCATGACGGAGCCGAGGACAGGAACGCCGGAGCGGGACCCGGAGACGGTCTCGCGGTTCGTGGAGCACTTCGCGGCACAGCTGGTGGAGGCGGGCGTGCCACGCATGCCGGCCCGGGTCTTCGCCGCGCTGCTCGCCTCCGACGACGGCACCCTGACCTCCGCCGAGCTGGGCGGACAGCTCAGGATCAGCCCGGCGGCCGTCTCCGGCGCCGTCCGCTATCTCGCCCAGGTCCACCTGGTCTCCCGCGAACGCGAGCCGGGCTCGCGCCGGGAGCGGTACCGGGTGCACAGCGACCAGTGGTACGAGGCGCTCACCAACCGCGAGGCGATCATCAAGCGCTGGGAGGAGGGGTTGCGGGAAGGGGTGAACAGCCTCGGCGCCGACACCCCCGCGGGACGCCGGCTCGCCGAGACGCTGGACTTCTTCGAGTTCGTGGAGAAGGACGTGGCTCAGATGATGGAACGCTGGCGCGCCTATCGGGAGCGCAAGTACGGACGCTGAACCTTCTCAGCGCTCCTTGGTCTCCTCCAGCACCGTCCGCCCCAGCAGCGCGTACCGCTCGGGCGCCCGGTGCTTCAGGTACTGGGCGTAGCCCACGCCCGTCGCCGCGACCAGTGCCACGAGCCACGGCGTCGCCTTCAGCAGCAGTGAGCCGGACTCCGTGCCCGCCGCGACCCCCATGTTGGACACCAGCAGGACGACCACGCCGAGCATCGCGATGCCGCCGATGAGCGGAGCGGTGAAGGTCCGGAACCAGTGGCGGCTCTCGGGGTGGTGCCTGCGGAAGTACACAAGGACCGCGAAGGAGCACACGGCCTGCACGATGAGGATCGCCATCGTGCCGAGGATGGCCAGCAGGACGTAGAGCGCGTTGTACGGGTCCTTGCCCGCGATCCAGAACGCGGCGATCAGTACGGCGCTCACCACCGTCTGCACCAGGCCGGCGATGTGCGGGGAGCCGTGCCGGGCGTGGGTACGGCCGACGGTGTTCTTCAGCGAGGGCAGGACGCCCTCGCGCCCGAGGGCGTAGAGGTACCGGGCGGCGCAGTTGTGGAAGGCCATGCCGCAGGCCAGCGAGCCGGTGATCATCAGCCACTGCATGACGTCGACGGCCCAGTGGCCGACGTAGCGTTCGGTGGGGTCGAAGAACAGCGCGAGCGGGTTCGCGGAGGAGGCCGCCTTCACGGCCTCGGCCGCGCCGTTTCCGGTGATGGCCATCCAGGACACGAAGACGTAGAAGACACCGACGCCCAGGACGCTGATCATCGTGGCCTTGGGGATGATCTTCTTCGGGTCGCGGGACTCCTCGCCGTACATCGCGGTCGACTCGAAGCCGACCCAGGACCAGAAGGCGAAGAAGAGCCCGAGTCCGGCGGACGTGCCCCTGAAGGCGTTGACCGGGTCGACCGGGGCGAGGCTGAACCCGTGCGGGCCGCCGCCGTGGAGGGCCACGGACACCGCCATCGCGGCCAGCACGGTCACCTCGGTCGCCAGCAGCGCCACCAGCAGCTTCTCGGCGACGCTGATCCCGAACCAGGTGCCGGTCGCGTTGATCGCGAGCATCAGGATCGCGAAGGCCCACCAGGGCAGGTGCACGCCGGTCTGGTCCTTCAGGGTCGTCGTCGCGAAGGTGGAGAAGATGCCGATCAGGGCGGGCTCGAAGACGACGTACGCGAAGGTCGCGAGCAGCCCGGAGGCGAGGCCGGCGGTCCGTCCGAGGCCGTAGGAGATGAACCCGTAGAAGGCTCCGGTGGACGTGATGTGCTTGGCCATCGACGTGAAACCCACGGAAAAGATTGCCAGGACGACCATTGCGACGAGATAACTCGCGGGCGCCCCGATGCCGTTGCCGGACGACACCATGAAGGGCACGTTGCCGGTCATCGCGGTGATCGGGGCGGCGGTGGCGACGGCCATGAAGACCACCCCTAGCAGCCCCACGGCGTTGGGTTTCAGCCGGTGAACCGCTTCGCCGTCCCCTGTGTCGGCCGCCGGGGCGACGCCCTCGTCTATTGCCATCGGGTGGCCCCCTCCGTGTCCGGTCCATGAGTCCTGGTGGGCTCTGACTCAGCAGGATGGTGGACGACACGGGGGCACGGGAAGGGGTCGGCGCGGTTAAATATCTGTCACCAGACCATTGGCCGGCTCCTGTTGAGGTCTCCGTAGCGCCACGCGTGCAGTCCGCTACTGTGAGCGATGATGACAAGCTTCGAGAACCTGCTGGACGACTTGGACCGGCTGATCGCGCCGGACGGCTACAAGGCCGAGATCATCAGGGGGAACATCGTCCTGTCTCCGTGGCACCCGGGATACTGCGCCCTCGTCATGCGCTCGGTGTGCGAACAGATGCGGCCCCACCTTCCCGAGGGGCACCTCATCGCAGAAGGACCCTTTCTGTACGTCTTCCCCGGCGACGAGCGTGCGTACGGTCCTGACATCCATGCCGCACCTGAGCAGGTCTTCGAGACGGACAGCAACCGCCTCGACGGCGAGGCCCTCTCCTTTGTCGCCGAGCTGACGTCCTCCTCGACCCGGGACGATGACATCACGGACAAGGCCCTCGTGTACGCAAGAGCCGGCATCCCCGTCCACCTGCTCCTGGACATGCAGGAAGAACACGCCACCGTGTTCTGGTCGCCCTCGCCCCAGGGCTACGAGGCTCGCTTCACCAAGCCCTTCGGCGAGAAGCTCCACATCCCGGCGCCCTTCGACTGCACCCTCGACACCACCGGCTTCCAGGCCCCCGCCTCAAGCTGACGGCAACACCAGCCCCCAAGCCCCCTCCGCCACCCGCCACGTCCGCCGGCGTACCGGCCCCGTCACCGCCGCGTCCGCCCGGTACCGGAAATCGGCGCCGAGCACGGTCACCGTCCGGCCGGACGTCCGTACCGGCGTGGCCTCCGCGCCCACCGACAGGGGCCGTACCTCCACCTCCGCGAGCCCGCCGGTGCCCGGGGTGACCGAGACGGCCTCCACGGGCTGGCCCAGGTCGACCACCGTCTCCCCGTCGACCTCGACCCGGAGCCGGGAGGGGCCCGGCGCCGGTACGGCGGAGAGCCGGGGCGGGCGGGGGGCGAGGGTGCGGACCAGGGAGCGGTACCAGGGGCGGCCGGAGGCGACGGGGACCGGCTCGGCCGCCGGCACCCGCAGCACCGGCTCCGGCGGGATGCCCAGCCGGCTCAGCACGACCCCGTCGCTCTCGTCGACCAGCAGGTCCAGCCGCCGCTCGGAGCCGTCCAGCACGGCCCGCGCCGCCGCCACGGTGCCACCCGGCACGCCCAGCGACTCGGCGAGGCCGGTGTCACCCACCGGGACCACCGACAGCGCACATCCGGCCAGCTCGCGCATCCGGTGCAGCAGCGTCACGGCCCGTACCAGAGCGTGACCGTCGCCCACCACGACCGGCCGCCTGGAACCCCTCCGGCCCAGCGCGCGGGCGAATTCCTCCGGCCCGTCCGGCAGGCACACCTTCGCCGCCGCACCCGCGCTGAGCACGTCTTTCGCGATCCGTACGGACTCCCCGTCCGTCTGCCGTGCCGCCGGATCGATGATCACCAGCAGCTGTTCGGACATCGCGAAAGTCGCCACCTCGGTCCTGCCTCGCTTCCTCGGGTAGCATCTTTGTGCAAGAGCCCCTTGCGCTATTGCGCCAGGGGCTTCGTCTATTCCGGGGCATCCGGTCCGACGGTTGTGCGACCAACGGCGGTCGCTGTGGCACGCGGCGGTGAACCTTACGCCCACGCCCCCGACCTTGGACATGCCCCGCCCGGAAGGGGTGTACGCGCGTGCCCGCACTTGTGCTGCTCGGTGCTCAGTGGGGTGACGAAGGCAAGGGAAAGGCGACCGACCTGCTCGGTGGCTCGGTGGACTATGTAGTGCGGTACCAGGGCGGCAACAACGCCGGCCACACGGTCGTCGTCGGCGACCAGAAGTACGCGCTCCACCTCCTCCCTTCCGGAATCCTCTCGCCCACGTGTGTTCCGGTCATCGGTAACGGTGTCGTCGTCGACCCGTCGGTACTGCTCTCCGAGCTGAGCGGTCTGAACGAGCGTGGCGTCGACACGTCCAAGCTCCTGATCAGCGGCAACGCGCACATCATCACGCCGTACAACGTGACCGTCGACAAGGTGACGGAGCGCTTCCTCGGCAAGCGGAAGATCGGGACGACGGGGCGCGGCATCGGCCCGACCTACGCCGACAAGATCAACCGCGTCGGCATCCGGGTCCAGGACCTGTACGACGAGTCGATCCTGACCCAGAAGGTCGAGGCGGCCCTCGACGTCAAGAACCAGATCCTCACCAAGCTGTACAACCGGCGCGCGATCGCCGTGGACCAGGTGGTCGAGGAGCTGCTGGGCTACGCCGAGCGGATCGAGCCGTACGTCGCCGACACCGTGCTGGTCCTGAACCAGGCCCTGGAGGACGACAAGGTCGTCCTGTTCGAGGGCGGCCAGGGCACGCTGCTCGACATCGACCACGGCACGTACCCCTTCGTGACCTCCTCGAACCCGACCGCGGGCGGCGCCTGCACCGGCGCCGGCGTGGGTCCGACGAAGATCAGCCGGGTCATCGGCATCCTCAAGGCCTACACCACCCGCGTCGGCGCCGGTCCCTTCCCGACCGAGCTGTTCGACGAGGACGGCGAGGCGCTGCGCCGGATCGGCGGCGAGCGGGGCGTGACGACGGGCCGTGACCGGCGCTGCGGCTGGTTCGACGCCGTCATCGCCCGGTACGCGACCCGCGTCAACGGCCTGACCGACTTCTTCCTCACCAAGCTGGACGTGCTGACCGGCTGGGAGCAGATCCCGGTCTGCGTGGCGTACGAGATCGACGGCAAGCGCGTCGAGGAGCTGCCGTACTCCCAGACCGACTTCCACCACGCGAAGCCGGTCTACGAGACCCTGCCGGGCTGGTCCGAGGACATCACCAAGGCGAAGTCCTTCTCCGACCTGCCGAAGAACGCCCAGAACTACGTCAAGGCGCTGGAGGAGATGTCCGGCGCCCCGATCTCCGCGATCGGCGTGGGCCCGGGCCGGGACGAGACGATCGAGATCAACTCGTTCCTGTAGAGGAGCCGCGGTCGTGCGTTGCGGTGGACAATCGAGGTATGAGCGTCCACCGGAACGCACGGTGCCGGGGACCGTACGGCGGCGAAGGTGTCGCCGCCGACGGCACGGACTGCTCCGATCCCGCGGTCTTCGAGGTCGCCCGGTACCAGCTGCCCCCGCTCCGGGTGTGCCCGGTGCATCTCGGCCCCTCCCTGCTGCTGGCGAGCGGGGTGCTGTGGCCGCCGGAGATCAGGATGATCGGCCGTATCTGACACCGGCTGTTTCCCTGGAGTTCGCCCAGGGCGCGCACTGACCCATCCTTGACCTGGACATGGTCATTCCCTGGTTTTCCGGCAATCATGGGCGCGAGCAGCATCTACGCGGGTAGCCTCCGCACTGCACCCGCCGCTGCTCGTCGCCCATTTCCAGCCATACCAGGAGCCCTGAATGCCCCTCAGTCCCATGAACCGCCGGGAGTTCGTGAAGAAGTCGGCCGTCACCGGTGCGGCGGTGGCCGCCGCCGGGGCCGTCGGCACCGGTACCGCGCAGGCGGCCGAGGCCCACCACCGCCCCGGAAAGCCGCCCCGCACCTGGTCGTTCTCCATCCTCGGCACGACCGACCTGCACAGCCACGTCTTCGACTGGGACTACTACAAGGACGCCCCCTACACCGACAAGGCGGGCAACTCCGTGGGCGTGGCGCGCGTGGCCACCCTCATCAAGCAGCAGCGCGAGGCCAAGGGCGAGGACCACGTCCTCCTCGTCGACGCCGGCGACATCATCCAGGGCACCTCCCTGGCCTACTACTTCGCGCGCGTCGACCCGATCACGGGCACCGACGGCAAGAAGGGCCCCAGGCACCCGATGGCCGCGGCCATGAACCACATGCGCTACGACGCCGCCGCCCTCGGCAACCACGAGTTCAACTACGGCATCGAGGTGCTGCGCAAGTTCGAGAGCCAGTGCCACTTCCCGCTGCTCGGCGCCAACGCCCTCGACGCCAAGACCCTGCGCCCGGCCTTCCAGCCGTACACCGTGAAACGCATCTGTGTGCCGGGCGCCCCGGACATCAAGGTCGGCATCCTCGGCCTGACCAACCCCGGTATCGCGCTGTGGGACAAGGACAACGTCAGCGGGAAGATGGTGTTCCCGGGTCTGGTGGAGCAGGCGAAGAAGTACGTGCCGCGCCTGCGCGCGCTGGGCTGTGACGTCGTCTTCCTGACGGACCACTCGGGCCTGGACGGCTCGTCCTCGTACGGCGACGAACTCCCGTACGTCGAGAACGCGTCGAACCTGGTGGCCGAGCAGGTGCCGGGCATCGACGCGATCCTGGTGGGCCACACCCACGTCGAGGTCCCGTCCTACACGGTGAAGAACGCGGAGACCGGCGAGGAGGTCCTCCTCTCCGAGCCGTACTGCTGGGGCTACCGCCTCAGCGTCTTCGACTTCGAGCTCGAACTCCACCACGGACAGTGGAAGGTGACGAGCAAGACGGCGCAGACCCTCAACCCCAAGGACGTGGACGAGGACCCGGAGATCAAGAAGCTCCTGGAGGCCGACCACGAGCTGGTGGTCAAGTACGTCAACACGGCGGTCGGCACCTGCACGGCGGACCTGTCGGCGGCGGACTCCTGCTGGAAGGACGTCCCCATCATGGACTTCATCCACAAGGTCCAGACGGAGAGCGTGAAGGCGGGCCTGTCCGCGTCGGACGCCGCCCTCCCCCTCATCTCGGTCGCGGCCCCGTTCTCCCGCACGGCGGACATCCCCCAGGGCAACGTCACCATCAAGGACATCGCCGGCCTCTACATCTACGACAACACCCTGTACGGCAAGAAGCTGACGGGTGCTCAGCTCCGGGACTACCTGGAGTACGCGGCGAAGTACTACCACCAGGTCCCGGCCGGCACGAAGGTCGACACCGCGACGCTGACCAACGCCAACAACTTCTGGGACTACATGTACGACACGGCGGCGGGCGTCGACTACGAGATCGACATCGCGCAGCCGGAGGGCTCGAGGATCAAGAACCTCAGCTACAACGGCGCTCCGGTGGCCGACGACCAGGTCTTCGTCGTCGCGGTCAACAACTACCGCGCGAACGGTGGTTCGGGCTACCCGCACATCGCTTCCGCCCCGATCGCGTACAGCTCGACGAACGAGATCCGTCAGCTGATGATCGACTACGTGACCGCGAAGAAGACCCTCGACCCGGCCGACTTCGCCGTCACCAACTGGAAGCTGACGCAGGCGGGCACGCCGGTCTTCTGAGCGGAACGTTCTTCAGGACAGGGGGAGTGGTGAGCGGCCCTCGCACCGCTCACCGTCCAGGTCGACGAGCTCATCGGCGAGGGCGACCGGGTGGTGGCCCGCGTGACCCAGCGGGGCGTCCACGGCGGGGCGCATCCGCGCATGCCGGAGCCGACCGGCCGGGCCTGTTCGTGCAGCTCGGGTGGCCGCTGCCGCAGGGCTGAACAGGTCGCGTCAGGGGGTGGAGCGGGTGGCGCCGAAATGGGTCTCGTGCGTCCACACGTGGTGGCACGCGGGGCACTGCAGGTGCAGCAGGCTGCCGGTGTTGGAGAGCAGGTAGCGCCACCCGCTCCGGTCGTCGCAGTTCGGGCAGTCCACCCCCCAGGCGCGCCGGGCCCTGTCGGCCTGTGGGTCAAGCGGCAGCATCGCCGGGCTCCGCCGGGAGCACACCGGCCGCCACCAGCTCGTCGTAGATGCGCTGCTGCTCGGTGTCCAGGCCGGAGTACAGCAGCGCACGCGCCTCCTCCTCGCCCCGCAGCGCCGCCGCGGGGTCCCAGCCGGGGCCGAGTGCGGCCATGACGTGGGTCCGCCGGAGCATCTCGTGCGCGCTCAGGTCGAGGCTGAAGTCGAAGGTGGGGCCGTGGGGGGACATGCCCTCGAACGTAGGCCGGGCATTTCCCCCACGGCAAGAACAGGTGGGTGAAATCACACCGCGCCGATGTGACCCTCAGCTGAACACGATCATCGAGCCCTGGGCCAGTGAGCGGGTCGCCGCCGCGTGCAGGCCCAGCCACACGTGCCGTTCGCGGGCGAAGGGGCTGGGGTCGTACGGCGCCGGGACGGCCGGTTCCTCCAGTTCCGTGGGGGCCGTGGGCGGGGCCGGCGCGGCCGGGGGGTTGGCCGGGTCGATGCCGATCGTCGCGGCGACGTACTCCAGTTCGCGCAGCAGCGACTGGGAGCTGCCCAACGGGCCGCCGCCCGCGAGGAGTTCGTCGTTCGACAGCGGGTGCGGGAAGTCCACCGGGACGTACGCGCCCGCGTGGTCGTAGTGCCAGACCAGATGGGACTGCTGGGCCGTCGACTCGAACATCTCCAGGAGCTGTTCGTAGTCGCCGCCCAGCTCGTCCACCGGGGTCACCGGCAGGCCGCAGACCTGGAGCAGATACGCGCGGCGCAGGAAGTGGAGGGCGTCGTAGTCGAAGCCGGCCACGGGCGCGACCTCGCCGGACAGGCCCGGCATGTACTGGTACACCGGCACCGGCGGGAGGCCTGCCGCCGCCAGTGCGTCGTTGTACTGCCCGAGTTCCTCGGCGAACGGGTTGTCCGGGGTGTGGCACAACACGTCCACGAGCGGTACCAGCCACAGGTCACAGGCCAAAGAGAGCTCCTCGCACAGAAGGGTCCGCACAGCAGGTGGTCAGGGCAGGGTACTGGTCATCTACCCGTTGGTCAGGTGTTCCAGCAGCTGAAGCGAATGGGCGTTGGACGCCGCGACGATGCCGCGGGCGGTGTCGGCCTCGCGGCGGGACAGCGCGTCGACCAGGTCCGTGTGCCCGGCCCACAGGCGGCCGCGCAGGTCGGGCAGGCGGAGCAGGTGCTGCACCGCGCACACCCAGGACTGCACGCGCAGGCGGTTGAGGAAGTCGCCGAGGTAGGGGTTGCCGAAGAGCGCGCTGAGCTCGCGCCAGAAGCGCAGGTCATAGCCGATGAGGATGGTGAGGTCACCGGCCGCGGCGGCCCGCGCGGCCTCCTCGCCGCGCCGGCGCACCGTGGTCAGCGCGGCCCTCGTACGGGGGTCCTCGGGCGGGGTGCGGAAGGCGGGGTGGCCGGTGCTGAGGGCCTGGAACATGCCGTCGGTGACCAGGCTGCGGGCCTCGATCATGTTCCGGTAGTCGGTGACGGAGTACTCCGGCACCCGGAAGCCGCGGTGCTGGTCGGCCTCCAGGATGCCCTGCGCGGACAGGTCGACCAGCGCCTCGCGGACGGGGGTGGCGGAGACGCCGTACTGATCGGCGATCTCCTTGACCGTGAACGCCCGGCCCGGCCGCAGCCGCCCCGCGAGCACCTCGTCACGGAGCGCGTCCGCGATCTGCTGGCGCAGGGTGCTGCGTGTCACGGCGCCGTTGCCGGGCATGGTCGGGGTCACTCCTTGCGCGTAGACGACGTGCTCGGGCATCTCCTACGAGATTGCGTACGAGCACGTCACCTTACGCGTTCGAACCTCCCCGGCGGCAGGTGCGGTACGGCTACTCCATGTGTTCGTCGGCCACGCCCAGCGCCGCGTCCAGGGCGGCGAGGCCCTCCTTCAGCTCGGCCTCCGTGACATTGCACGGCGGGACCACGTGGGTGCGGTTCATGTTCACGAAGGGCCACACGCCGTGCCGCTTGGCGGCGGCCGCGAACGCCGCCATCGGGGCGTTCGTCTCGCCGGCCGCGTTGTACGGCACCAGCGGCTCGCGGGTCTCGCGGTTCTTCACGAGGTCCAGCGCCCAGAACATGCCGACACCGCGTACCTCGCCGACGCTCGGGTGGCGCCCGGCCAGCTCGGCGAGGGCGGGGGCGAGGACACTCTCGCCGAGCTGCCGCGCGTTCTCGACGACGCCCTCCTCCGCCATCACGTTGATCGTGGCGACGGCGGCGGCGCAGGCCAGCGGGTGCCCGGAGTACGTCAGACCGCCGGGGTAGGGCCGCTTGCCGAAGGTCGCGGCGATCTCCTGTGAGATCGCGACACCGCCGAGGGGCACGTAACCCGAGTTCACACCCTTGGCGAAGGTCAACAGGTCGGGTACGACACCGAAGAGATCGGCGGCGAACCACTCACCCGTGCGCCCGAAGCCCGCCATGACCTCGTCCAGGATGAAGACGATGCCGTGGCGGTCACAGATCTCGCGGACCCCGGCCAGATAGCCGGGCGGCGGGACCATGATCCCGGCCGTGCCGGGGATGGTCTCGAGGATGATCGCGGCAACCGTCCCCGGCCCCTCGAAGGCGATCGTCGTCTCCAGGTGCTCCAGCGCCCGCGCGGTCTCCTGCTCCTCGGTCTCGGCGTAGAAGCGGGAGCGGTACAGGAACGGCGCCCAGAAGTGGACGACACCGCCTGCCGCGCTGTCGCTCGCCCAGCGGCGCGGGTCACCGGTGATGTTGATCGCCTGCTGGGTGCCGCCGTGGTACGAGCGGTACGCCGAGAGCACCTTGGGGCGGCCCGTGTGCAGCCGGGCCATGCGCACCGCGTGCTCCACGGCGTCGGCGCCGCCGTTGGTGAAGAAGATCTTGTCCAGGTCGCCGGGGGTCCGCTCGGCGATCAGCCGGGCCGCCTCCGAGCGCGCCTCGATCGCGAAGGCGGGCGCGAAGGTCGTCATCCGCGCCGCCTGCTCCTGGATGGCCGCGACGACCTTCGGGTGCTGGTAGCCGATGTTCGTGTACACCAGCCCGCTGGTGAAGTCCAGGTACCGCTTGCCGTCGTAGTCCCAGAAGTACGACCCCTCGGCGCCGGCGACGGCGAGTGGGTCGATGAGGTCCTGGGCGGACCAGGAGTGGAAGACGTGCGCGCGGTCCGCGGCCTTGACTGCGGCGCCGGCGTCGGGGTTGGGCTGAGGGGTCATGCCGGTGAGGGTAAATGTCCGCGATGCGGAAGCGACATCGGCGTCCTGTTCCCTGGGCGAGGGGATTCCGCGACAGGTTGTCGACACTCGGCACGGCTGCCGGAGCGGCTGTCGGCGGTTCTGGACGAACTGCGCAGGGCCGGACGAGCCTGTTACGGAACCGTAGGCGCCGGGCCGCGCGACTCCCCGGTGGGGCCGCATTATTCTCAGTCTGTTGCACACGTATGCGGCGTGTGTCCCGGGGGAGGGCAGGGCGGGCATGGAGAAGCTCGGGGCGGGGGATCCGCAGCGCATCGGGGGCTACCGGCTGCTGGCGCGGCTGGGCGCGGGCGGCATGGGGCACGTGTATCTGGCCCGGTCGGACCGGGGCCGTACCGTCGCCGTGAAACTGGTCCGCGAGGAACTCGCCGAGCAGGAGGAGTTCCGGGCGCGGTTCCGGCAGGAGGTGCAGGCCGCGCGGCGGGTCGGCGGGTACTGGACCGCGCCCGTGCTGGACGCGGACACCGAGGCGGCGGTGCCGTGGGTGGCCACCGGGTACGTCGCAGGGCCGAGCCTGCAGCAGGTGGTCGGTCACGATCACGGGGCGCTGCCCGAGCGGTCGGTACGGATCCTCGCGGCGGGGCTCGCGCACGCGCTGAAGGACATCCACGCGGCGGGGATCGTGCACCGGGACCTGAAGCCGTCGAACGTCCTCGTCACCATCGACGGTCCCCGTGTCATCGACTTCGGGATCGCGCGGGCGCTGGAGACGACCTCGCTGGGCGGGGAGGGGCTGACCCGGACCGGGTCGCTGGTCGGGTCGCCGGGGTTCATGGCGCCCGAGCAGGTGCGGGGGGACCGGATCACACCGGCGTGCGACGTCTTCTGCCTCGGGTCGGTGCTGGCGTACGCGGCGACCGGGAAGCTGCCCTTCGGCACCGCCAACAGCGGGGTGCACGCGCTGATGTTCCGGATCGCCCAGGAGGAGCCGGATCTGGCGGGGGTGCCGGAGGGGATCGCCGACCTGGTGCGGAACTGCCTGCGCAAGGATCCGGGGGCCCGGCCCTCGCTGGATGCGGTTCTGGAGCGGACGGGGGCGGAGGACACCGTGACCGGCGGGCGGTCCCGGGATCCCTGGCTGCCGGGGGCGCTGGTCGCACAACTCGGCCGGCATGCGGTGCAGTTGCTGGAGGTGGAGGACCCGGAGCAGGAGGGGGGTCCGAGGACGGATGCGGCGCCCGGTGCGGGTTCGGAGGCGGCGTCGGGTGCTGGTGCGTCTTCGGGTGCGGGTGGCCCTGGTGGGGCGGAATCGCCGTCGGCGGGTGCGGGTGGTGCCGGCGCCGTGCCGGCCGAGCACGCTGCCGTTGCCGATGACGGGAACGCGCCGGGGGAGCCGGGTGCCGGGGGCGGTGTGAATCATCTGCCGACCGTCGTCGCGGGGCAGACTCCGCCGCCGGGCGCGCCGCCGGTCGCCCCGGGGTTCGGGGCCCCACCGGGGGCGTACGGGTATGCACAGCAGCATCCACAGCCTCAGCCTCAGCCGTATGCGCAGCCGGGCGGCGCCTACGGCTACCCGCAGCCGTACGCCCCCTACGGCGGCGGGCTCGGGTCCACGCCGCCGTACGGGCCGCCGCCCGTCGGTGGGGCGCGGGAGCGGGAGCCGCGCAACGGGCGCTCGACCGCGCTGCTCGTCGTGATCGCGCTGGTGGTGGCGCTGGGCGCGGGCGGCTCGGTGTACGCGCTGATGCGGAACGGCGGCGGGGGCGACGACAAGGGCGGCGGGACCGTCAGCCCGGCGCCCACCGTCAGCGGCTCCGGCACCTCGGGGGCGCCCAGCACGGCCGGGCCCACGCCGTCCGACTCCGCCTCCGCCTCCGCCTCGTCGGACGGGCCGATTCCGGCCGGTTACCTGGGGACCTGGGAGACGACCATCGACAACGCCAACGGCACCAACACCCGCCAACTGACCATCCGGCAGGGCCAGGTGGGACAGAGTGTGCTGACGCTGGTCGCGGACGGGCCGACCGACGGCGGCGGCACCTACCACTGTGTCTTCGACGCCACGCTCGCCGAACAGCCCGGCGCGGGCGGGCCGTTGGAGATCGGTCCGTCCACCGTCACCAGCGGCGAACCCGCCTCCTCCTGCACCCCGGGCGAGGCCACCGAGGTCACACTGCTGCCGGACGGCAGGCTGAAGCGGGCGAAGGTGGGCGGCGGGGAGAGCCTGACGTATACAAAACAGTAGGGCTCCGCCGAGGCAGCTGGTGAGCGACCCCGACCGTGCCCTACCGCGGCTCCGGGTCTACCGCGGCTCCGGCGGCCGTTGCCTGGGCATGTTCGGGCGGGTTCCGTTGGCGGGTGGGAGGGGGAAGCGGCCCGCCGGGGCGCCGGGCTCCTGCCGGGGCACGTACGCCACCGCGGCCTGCATGCCCAGCGGGGCGGAACCGGTGCGGAACTCGACCATCCAGTCGGTGGTTTCCGTACGGACCAGCTCAGTGACGTCCTCCGCGAAGCGCCGCAGAACCCCCAGGCACCGCTCGGCCGCCTCGCCAGCCGTGCCCTCCGCCGGGCCCAGCACCTCCCGGATGCTCTCGGAGGCCCAGTCGAACTGCAACGCCTGCAGCCGCCGCTGTACGGCCTGTGCGGTGGCCACGTCCCTTATCCAGCCGGACGTCACGCCGAAGAACCGGTCGATGCCCACGCAGCCGACGGCGAGCAGCAGCGCCAGACAGCCCCAGGGCGCGACCCCGTGGGCCGTCCCGGTGAGGTCCAGCAGGGGAAGTGCCGCCCCGGCCGCCGCGCCCGCGGCCGCGCCGCAACGCAGCACCCGGGCACCGCGCCGCTTCCACACCCGGTCCCGCAGATACCAGGACGCCGTCTGCAGCGCCCCGCGCTCCACCCACCGGTACAGCTCGTCGAGCCGCTCGGCCGGCTCGCCCCAGTCCCCGAGCGGAAACGCCCGCCCGGTCAGATCGCCCGGCCGCAGCCCGGCCGCACCCTCGCCCCGCCCGTCCTGAGGCGGACCCTCGGGCTGCATCTCCGGCTGACCCACCCGGCACTCCCTACTGATCACGACCGGTCACGTTCCGTGACATTCCATGACGACGCGCGGGACCCTTCCTACCGCCCAATGGGTGGTGGAGAGGACGCTTTCCCGACTTTTCCGCCCGGAAGAGGGCCTTGATCAGGTATAGGGCACCCGTGCTTCTCACTCGAAAGAGTGGCGGGGCGATGGCCGCGTGGACCACGTAGGCTCATGCTCAGCGGAGAAAAACGTAGAGGAGCTGATCGTGATCCCCGGTGGTGGCCAGCCCAACATGCAGCAGTTGCTCCAGCAGGCCCAGAAGATGCAGCAGGATCTCCAGCGGGCGCAGGAGGAACTGGCGAACACGGAGGTCGACGGGCAGGCGGGCGGAGGCCTGGTGAAGGCCACCGTGACCGGCTCCGGCGAGCTGCGTGCGCTGAAGATCGACCCGAAGGCGGTCGACCCCGAGGACACCGAGACCCTCGCCGACCTGATCGTGGCGGCCGTACAGGCGGCCAACGAGAACGCGCAGACGCTGCAGCAGCAGAAGCTCGGCCCGCT
Organism: Streptomyces sp. NPDC001852; assembly: GCF_042891825.1. Lineage (NCBI taxonomy): Bacteria > Bacillati > Actinomycetota > Actinomycetes > Kitasatosporales > Streptomycetaceae > Streptomyces > Streptomyces sp. NPDC001852. The sequence continues at coordinate 23,664 of NZ_JBIATN010000014.1, read as the reverse complement.
CGCCCAGGGGCTCGGCGGCGGCACGGGCATCCCCGGTCTGCCTTTCTGAGGCCGGGCCAACTACGGTACGTACCGAAAGGTCTTAGGGAAGGGCAGTCCGGTGTACGAAGGCGTGGTCCAGGACCTCATCGACGAGCTGGGGCGGCTGCCCGGCGTCGGTCCCAAGAGCGCGCAGCGGATCGCCTTCCACATCCTGCAGGCCGAGCCGACGGACGTGAAGCGGCTCGCGCAGGCGCTCCTGGAGGTCAAGGCGAAGGTCCGCTTCTGCGCGACGTGCGGCAACGTGGCGCAGGAGGAGCTGTGCAACATCTGCCGTGACCCGCGCCGCGATCCGTCGGTCATCTGCGTGGTCGAGGAGCCCAAGGACGTGGTCGCCATCGAGCGCACCCGCGAGTTCCGCGGCCGCTACCACGTGCTCGGCGGCGCCATCAGCCCGATCGAGGGCGTGGGCCCCGACGACCTGCGTATACGAGAACTTCTCGCGCGGTTGGCCGACGGGACGGTCACGGAGCTGATCCTTGCGACGGACCCCAATCTGGAGGGCGAGGCCACGGCCACCTACCTCGCCCGGATGATCAAACCCATGGGCCTGAAGGTCACCCGCCTGGCCAGCGGCCTCCCGGTGGGTGGCGACCTGGAATACGCGGACGAGGTCACCCTCGGCCGCGCCTTCGAGGGGAGACGACTCCTAGATGTCTGACGCCACACTGCACGCGACCGCTCAGAACCCGGACGATTTCGCGGTCCAGATCGCGGACCAGATCGAGAGCTTCCTGGTGGCCGTCACGGAGGTGGCGAGGGGCGACGAGCCGGGCTCGACCGTCCCCTTCCTCCTCCTGGAGGTCTCCCAGCTGCTGCTGGCCGGCGGCCGCCTGGGCGCCCACGAGGACATCGTCCCCGACGAGCGCTACGAGCCGGACACGGGCCCCGACGCCGACGTGGACGGGCTGCGCGAGAACCTGGCCCGCCTGCTGGAGCCGGTGGACGTGTACTCGGAGGTCTTCGACCCCTACGAGCCGCGCAAGGCCCCGGTCCCGGCCCGTCTCTCCGACGATCTCGCGGACATCATCACCGACCTCCGCCACGGCATGGCCCACTACCGCGCGGGCCGCACCACGGAGGCCCTGTGGTGGTGGCAGTTCTCCTACTTCTCCAACTGGGGCCCCACGTCCTCCGCCGTCCTGCGCGCCCTGCAGTCGGTCCTCATCCACGTCCGCCTCAACCAGCCCCTGGAGGAACTGGACGGCCTCGACACCGACCAGTCCGACATGGGCGACGAGACCCTGGAGTTCGAGGCGGGCCGCGTCATGGCCGAGGAGATCGGCGCGCCCCTGGGGATGCGGCCGGGGAAGTAGCCACGAGCAGCGCCTCCGCGTCGACGTACGGCGCGGTCGGCGTCGGCTCGCTGTACCAGCGCAGCGGCCAGGTGTCGCCGTCCAGCGCGGGAACGCCCACGTAGGTGACGGTCGTCCGGTCGATGCGTCGGCCGAAGTACTGCACGCCGAGTGGCCAGTCGTAGTGGTGTACGACCCCGGGCGACAGCAGGAAGTACACCCACCGCGTGCCGCTGCCGCCGGCGCACACGATGGGCCCCGCGTCGTCGCTCCGCTCGATCAGCGAGTCGGCGACGGCCTCTCCCCATCTTCCCTCGATCCGCACGGCGTCGAAGTGCACGCCGGCGACGCGCAGTCGGTGGCCACGGAGGGGGACCCAGGGGGGCCGGTGAATTGCGTTCGTCATGGTCACAAGTTGCTGCCTTTGTGGCTACCCTCGGTAGTGACCCAGGTGATACACGGCAAGATGTACCGGTCGGAGGTGCATGCGGTGTCCCAGGCGCCCGTCATGTGGCGCTTCAGCGGCAACCAGCTGAAACGCTGGCGCACGAAGGCCAACGTCAGCCGCGAGCAACTGGCCGCCGCCTCCAACTACTCCCCGGACACCGTCAAGGCGATGGAGCAGGGGGTACGCATGCCGACACCCCGAATCCTCGACGTGGCCGACGAGTTGTGCCGGGCGGAGGGGATGCTGAGCGCGGCGAAGGAGTACCTCAGCAGGGAGAAGTTCCCGCCCAGGGCCCAGGAGTTCATGGAGCGGGAGAGAGAGGCGATCGGCCTCTGGTGGTACGAGACCATGCTCATCCCCGGGCTGTTGCAGACTGAGACGTACGCACGCGCCCTCATCGAGAGCCGCTACCCGCCGCTGGACGAGGAGACGGTCGAGAAGCGGATCGCGGCGCGGATGGAGCGGCAGGCGATCCTCACCGACAGGAAGCCGCTGGTGGCCCTCAGCTTCGTTGTCCATGAGGCAGCTCTGCGCGGCCCGTTCGTCTACGCCGACCAACTGCGCCACTTGCAGGAGGCGTCGGGCCTGCGGAACGTCGATGTGCAGGTGCTGCCGTTCGAACGGGCCACCAGCGACGCCCACTTGGGCCCCATGGTTCTGCTGGAGGATCGGGACCACGAGCGGTTCGCATTCACGGAAGGCCCGTTCGCCAGCGAACTCTCGGCCGATCCGGAGGTTGTCAGCCGGGTGACCGGGCGGCTTAGCATGATCCGCGCACAGGCCCTCAGCCCCGCTGAGTCGTCCCGTTTCATCGAGCGGATGGTGGATCGCCATGACTGACCAGCTCACGTGGTTCAAGTCGAGCTACAGCGACAACGAGGGCGGCGCCTGCGTCGAAGTCGCCCCCACCCCCGCCACCATCCACATCCGCGACTCCAAGACGGCCCCCACCGGCCCCGAACTCCACCTCCCCGCCCCCGCCTGGACGGCGTTCATCGCCGCACTTCAGCCCGGGGCTTGAGCCTCGGGCCTCGAGCCCTTCCCCTGGGTTTTTGGGCTTGGTTGAACCTCCCAACCAGCCAAGCCTGTACGTGAGTTAGGCGGGTCTAACCCGAACGGGTGACGTTCCGTGATCGGCTTGCGCCGGAACGTAAAGCGGCTCTAGTTTCGCGGCAAATAGATCGGCCCCGGTCGGTGCGCCAACACCGGCTCCGGGGCCTGGACCTACTCATCGAACGGAACCTTCGATGGTGGCTTGCGCCTACCCTAGCCCCGCCCTGCCGTCCCCGTCTCACCCCATGGCCAAAACGGGTTACGGCAAACGCTCCGCCGGTGACGAAGACCCGCACGCGGACGCGGACTTCGCACACCTGAGTGGGCGGGAACGCGAGCTCGCCATCTTCATGGACCGCCTGGAAGACGGCCATGCGGCGGGCTACAAGGCGATCGCCGCCGTGCACCCGGTCTACGGCCAGCAAGCGGTGCGCGTCGCGCAGGGACACCTGAGTCGCGCCGGGCACCTGCACCGGATCAGGGAGCACATCACCCTCGAAGACAACTCGATGCGGTGGGTCACGCGGACATACTGGTCGCGTACTCCCAGGTCGGTGGAGTGGTGGCAGGAATTCGCGCGGTCGCGCAACGGCAGGATCGTCACCGACGACCACTGCGACGGACTGGCCCACGTCGAGGAGGCCGAGCGGACGCCCCCGGAGGCCGAGGCCGTCCAGGCGCCGGACGGCGGGCCACAGGGCACCGTGGCGTACCGGACGCTGGCGGAAATTCGTGAAACAGACCGCCGTATGCCGCTGTCCGAATCTGACTGCCGGTCTCTCGAATCCCTCGCCACCGAGTGGCTGGCGCGCGGCTCGACTCCCGAGGACATCACCCGCGCCCTCACCGCCGGACTTCCCAACCCCGTGACCAACCCGGGCGGACTCGCCCGCAATCGACTGGAGAAGCAGATGCCGCCGAAGAAGGCCAAAGTGCGTCAGAAGAAGGCCCGGCTCCGTGGTCGTGTCGATCGGGTGCTGATCGCCTGCGCCACATGCGACGAGGACGAGCGGACCGTGGAGATCGTCGGCGGGGTGTGCCGGGCCTGCCGGGTGGAGCTCGGGCTGGACACGCCCGACGGGGAGCCGATCCCGCCCCTGCCGGAGACGTTTCTCGCCGGGCCGATCCCCAGTGCCGAGGAGGTGCACCGCTGGGCGGCCCAGGTGCGGGCGGCGGGTGGACTGCGCTCGCCCGGCGGCAAGGCGCTGTGGGAGGGCGTATGAGCGTGCAGGACGCGCCGGTCAGGGCACCATGGAGTCGAGGAGGCGACGCCATGACCCCCAGGATCGAAGACCGGCCGCAGATGACCGTCGAGGAGTTCGAGGAACTGGAACGCCATGCCCCGGAGACCGTGTGGCTGGAGTTCATCAACGGAAAGGTCGTGGCGAAGCCCATGGCGGACGGCAACCATCGCGAGATGATCGCGTGGCTGCAACGGGTGTGCATGCAGCATCGTCCGGACCTCTGGTTGCATTCCGAGAGCGGTCTGAAGACGGAGAAGTACCGCAAGGGGCGCGCCCGTGCCGATGGAGTCCTCGTTCGGGTCGGGGGTCTCAAGGGGCACGGGGAGTGGTCGGAGTCGGAGAGTGCCCTGATGGCGGTGGAGATCACCTCGTACGACTCCGACACGAACCAGCGCGACCGCGTCGAGAAGCCCGACGGCTACGCCGCCGCCGGAATCCCCGTCTACCTCCTCATCGACCGTGACGACTGCTCGGTCGTGGTGTTCAACCAGCCCGAGGACGGCCGCTACCGGCACGAGGAGAAGCTGCCCTTCGGCGCCTCCGTCAAGCTCCCCGACCCCGTGAACATCACCCTGGAAACCGAGCCGCTCAAGGAGTTCAGCGACTGAGCGGGATGGACGCGCATCAGCACCCTGCGCGTCCGCGCTCCTACTCGCCGTAGGGGCGCCACCGGGCCGCCTGGCGGAGTGCCGCGTGGGCTCCCCACCACCAGATGAGAACGGCCAGGACGGCGAGCGCCGATGCGGTGGCGGACAATGTGCTGCCTGAGAGCCCGATGCCGTCGGCCGGGCTCTCCTGGGGAGCGGCCAGCCAGGACGCGACGACGATGCTGGCGGCGATTGCCGTCAGGAGCGGTGCGAGGAGGGCCCACGCGGCGGCCGAGTAGTAGACCCGCCGTCTGCCGGTCAGCACGCTCAGTGGCGCGACGAGGCGGCTCAACTGCAGGAACTCGGCGAGATTGCCGAGAGCGGCGGCTACGGCGACGATGAGGAGGCCCGGTACCCCGAGGAAGACGACCCATCTGCCATGGGCTACTCCGTTTCGTGCGCCCACCAGCCACCCTTCGCCCGGAAGCTCCGCGGTGACAGCCGCAACGGGGAGGGTGTCTCTCAGGAGCCGTTTGATCTCGTCATAGGCCAGGTCCCGCCCGTCGGAGGAGGTGAGGACGAGATTCCGCGGTGCCTTCTTCCAGTTGTCCGGGAGTACGTTTCCCTCCTGTACGGCGATGCGGTCACCGGCCGGGACGGACCAGTGCACGGCTTCGGTGATCCGCGGGGCCGCCTGGGGTGTGCCGGTCGTCGTGACCTGGTGCGAGCAGGGCAGCGCTACGGCCCGAAGAGCAGTGCAGGGCGCCTGGATACGGGGGAGGCCGTTCGGGGCGGAGTCCGTCGGCGAGTACAGCGCAAGGCTCTCGGTGTGCTCCGGCAGGTGCCGCAGCGTATCGGCGAACTGCTCGCGAGACACCCGAGTGGGGTCGACCTGGAGCAGTACGACGCTGCGCCCGATGCGGTGCGCAGTGCCCTGAGCAGCCTGTGCGCTCGCGCCGAACTGCGAGTTCTTCAGCTGGACCTGGCTGACCAGCACCATGGCGATCCCCATCCCGGCGACCAGCCGAGCGGTCACCCCTGGATGGGCGGCGATGTGCCGACCGGCGACGAGGGCCCCTGAACTGCCCGTACGGCGAACGGTGTTTGCCATCCTGGAGCCAGCCGCTGCTGCGCCGAGGGCAACCGCACAGGGGAAGGTGGCCAGGACCGCCACCACACCCGCGTTGTACAGCTTCATCCTGAGATCCGCGTACTGTGCGGGATCCAGGAGCGCCGGACCCCAGACGGTGGCGAAGACCAGCAGCGGACAGGCCAGCGCCGCCCAGCGGACAACCTGTCCCTGACGAGCCGACAGCCGGCTGGTCCGGGCGCGTGACTGTCTGCCGGGGCGGTGCATCAGACAGACGAGGAGCAAGGTGGCCGCTGCTCCCGCGCAGCCTGCCAGGGCGACGGCCCACCACCAGTGCCGCAGGTCGGCGCCGGACAGGAAGTAGCCGATCCAGGGCAGACGGACGCGGTCCGTCGTCATCGCCACGAGAGCCGGAAGCGTGCCCGACACCGCACCGGCCAGCACGGGAACCGCCGATTCGCCGATGTCGAGACAGAACCGATGGCGCTGGCCACCACCCAACGCGCCGACCAGCGCGGTGCGCTTGTCCCGGCCTGCCGAACACATCTTGATTATGTGACGGGGCGTCACGCGTTCGGATCTTCATGTGACTTGATCAACACGCCGCGACTGCCGAGTGGATGGCACCGATCGGGAGCTTTTGCCGTCTGGGGTGTTGGTTCTGTTCATGACACCCAGCGAGGATCCGCCCGCTCCATGGCATCTCACATAGCCGGTCTCCGGCATCGCCTGCCCGTCTGGCCGGCCCCGCTGTTGTGGACTCTGGGCCTTGGCCTGTGGGGGCTGTCCCGGCGGCACAGCGTATGGCGGGACGAGGCCGCGACCTGGCAAGTGGCCCGGCGGCCGGTTGCCGAGATTTGGCACATGCTGGGGCAGGTCGACGCCGTGCACGGGCTCTACTACCTCCTGATGCACGTCCTCTTCGAGTGCTTCGGGCCCGGCACCACGACGTTGCGTCTGCCGTCCGTGCTCGCCATGGCCGCAGCCGCGGCCTGTGTGGCCGTCGTGGGCCGACGACTGGCGGGGTTCTGGGCGGGCCTGGGGGGCGGGCTGGCGTTGGGGCTGGTCCCGTCCGCGCAGTTCTACCTTCAGGAAGGCCGCCCCTACGCGCTGGTCGCGGCCGGTGCGGGGGGCGCGACACTGCTTCTGGTGACACTGCTGCAGAGGGGTGGCCGGGGGGCGTACTGGATGGCGTACGGCGGCGTGATCCTGCTGTCCGCGCTGCTGAAGTGGCTCTCGCTGCTGATCCTGCCCGCGCATGCGGTGACCTTGGTCTGGACGCGGGCCCGGCGCAGGGAGTGGATGCTCTGGGCCCTGGCCTAGGCGTCCGCCGTGGTGTGCGTACTGCCGTTGATCCTGTTCAGCCGGGGGCAGTCCGATCAGGTGTCCTGGATACCGCCGCTGACCTGGCACATGATGATCGCCCCGGCCGTCCTGCTGGCGATCGGTGGTCTCGGCGCGCTGCTGGACCGGCCGCGGGACGGCCGACTGTCGGTGGCGGCCGTCGGGCTGCCGCTGCTGGCGGTGCCCCAGCTCGGGCTGATCGGCCTCTCCCTGATCCAGCCGCTGTTCGTGGACCGGTACATTCTGTTCAGCCTGCTCGGGCTGGCGCTGCTGATCGGTACCGGGCTCGACGCGGCGGTACGCGCGGCCGCCCCGCGGTTCCCGAGAGCGTCGATGTGGCTGGTGCCTGTGGTGGTCGCCGTGGCGGTGGTAGCGCTGCTGCCGCAGTTGCTGGCCAAGCGGTCTCCGGCGAGCAGGGTGGACGACGTCCTGGCGGTGGCGGCCGATGTCCAGCGACTGAAGAACACCGGGGACGCGGTCCTCTTCGTCCCTGCGGCCCGTCGCGACACCGCGCTGGTCTCGCCCGAGGCCTTCGCCGGTCTGCGGGACATCGCGCTGGCCGAGAGCCCGGTGGCTTCCGGGACGCTGAAGGGTGAGGAAGCCGGGCCGGCCCGCATTCGGGCCTCGATGCTGGCTCAGCGGCGGACCTGCTGGTGACGGACGCGGCCACCGTGGCCAAGCCGGTGTCGGGGGAGCGCGACAGGGCGAAGGCAGCCGTGCTGAGGGAGTACTTCACGGCCGTGGCGGACGAGCAGGTCCGTGGAAGGCGGGTGACGGTGTACGAGCGCCGGCTGCGTGGGCGGACTCCTCGTCCGGGCCGGGACGGGACCGGCCGAGCCGGTCGTGGGCGCCCGGATCAGTGACCTCCGGACGGGTACGGCCGTCCGCCGTGCGCGCCGGGCGGTTGTGCAACGCCGCCTCAATGCCCGGGCCACACCCCCCACGCGCCCTTCCCCATCGCCGTCCCCCCGCCCGCCAGCGCCAGCAGCAGGACCAGGTGCCGCGCCCGGTGCTCCGGGATGCGGCCGGCGATCGTGTTGCCGATCAGCGCGCCCACCGCCATCGCCGCGCCGGCGACGGCCCACTGCACGCCGGTCAGCCGGGGCGTGCCGTTCGCCGCGATCGAGAAGGCGTTGACGGCCACGCCGTAGAACTGGGCGTTGGGGACGAACTCCCGTACCGTCCAGCCCGCGTTCAGGGCGTAGAGGGAGACCGGTGGGCCGCCGACGCCCGCGGCCGCGTTCATGAAGCCGCCCAGCGCGCCGGCCGTCACCGCTCCCTTGCCGCCCCCGAGAGCCGGGAGACGGGCGCCGCGCATCACCAGCAGGACGGCCGCCGTCACCAGGGCGCCCATCGTCAACAGCAGGGCCCGGACGGGGGAGTTGGCGGGTCGTCCAGGCACCCAACGGGACCGTGCAGGCCGCCGCCAGGCACAACGGCACCATCGCCGCCGGGCGGACGCGGCGCCAGCCGCCCGCCAGGCCCACGACACTGATGGCGCCGGCTGCGCAGTTGGCGAGCACCACTCCGTCGGCGGGGCCGAGCAGCAGCACCAGCGCCGGCACGGCGACCAGGGCGAAGCCCATGCCGGTCAGCCACTGCACGCATCCGCCGAGCAGGACGATCCCGGCCAGCAGCACCACGGTCATGTCATGCCCCCCTCACCATGAACGCTAGCGGTGCTCGCTGTGACCCGGGGCACGTTCTGCGTGGTCCCCCGTGTGGTGGGCAAGAGCCCTTCCGGAACCGAGCGGCCGATGTCTCACCATGCGGGAGCAGGGCGGTGGAATTCGGGCGCTCGTTAGACTGAGCCGACACAAACGAACCGAGCGAGGAGCGCACGTGGGCCTTGTCGTGCAGAAGTACGGAGGCTCCTCCGTAGCCGATGCCGAGGGCATCAAGCGCGTCGCCAAGCGGATCGTGGAAGCGAAGAAGAACGGCAACCAGGTTGTCGTCGTCGTTTCCGCGATGGGCGACACGACGGACGAGCTGATCGATCTCGCCGAGCAGGTTTCTCCGATGCCTGCCGGGCGTGAATTCGACATGCTGCTGACCGCCGGAGAGCGGATCTCCATGGCCCTGCTGGCGATGGCGATCAAAAACCTGGGTCACGAGGCCCAGTCCTTCACCGGCAGCCAGGCAGGCGTCATCACCGACTCGGTCCACAACAAAGCCCGGATCATCGACGTCACCCCCGGGCGGATCCGCGACTCGCTGGACAGGGGCAACATCGCGATCGTCGCCGGGTTCCAGGGCGTCAGCGCCGACAAGAAGGACATCACCACGCTCGGCCGTGGTGGGTCCGACACCACGGCCGTGGCGCTCGCCGCCGCGCTCGACGCCGAGGTCTGCGAGATCTACACCGACGTCGACGGCGTGTTCACCGCCGACCCGCGTGTGGTGAAGAAGGCGAAGAAGATCGACTGGATCTCCTTCGAGGACATGCTGGAGCTGGCCGCGTCCGGCTCCAAGGTGCTGCTCCACCGCTGTGTGGAGTACGCCCGTCGCTACAACATCCCGATCCATGTCCGGTCCAGCTTCAGCGGGCTGCAGGGCACCTGGGTCAGCAGTGAGCCGATTGGGGACAAGCAGGTGGAGCAGGCCATCATCTCCGGTGTCGCGCACGACACCTCCGAGGCCAAGATCACGGTCGTCGGCGTGCCGGACAAGCCGGGCGAGGCCGCCGCGATCTTCCGGACCATCGCCGATGCCGAGATCAACATCGACATGGTCGTGCAGAACGTGTCCGCCGCCGCCACGGGCCTGACGGACATCTCCTTCACGCTGCCCAAGACCGAGGGCCGCAAGGCCATCGACGCGCTGGAGAAGAACCGGCCCGGGATCGGCTTCGATTCCCTTCGGTACGACGACCAGATCGGGAAGATCTCGCTCGTCGGCGCGGGCATGAAGACCAACCCGGGCGTCACCGCCTCCTTCTTCGAGGCGCTGTCCGACGCGGGGGTGAACATCGAGCTGATCTCGACCTCCGAGATCCGCATCTCGGTCGTCACCCGCCAGGACGACGTGCCGGAGGCCGTGCGTGCCGTGCACACCGCCTTCGGGCTCGACTCCGACACGGACGAGGCCGTCGTCTACGGCGGCACCGGCCGGTGAGCGCGGGTACCCGCCGATGACCGCCAAGCCGACGCTCGCGGTCGTGGGAGCGACCGGAGCCGTCGGCGCGGTCATGCTCCAGATCCTGTCCCAGCGCGCGGACGTCTGGGGCGAGATCCGCCTGATCGCCTCCCCCCGCTCGGCCGGCCGCAAGCTGGCCGTGCGCGGGGAGGAGGTCGAGGTGGTGGCCCTGGGCGAGGAGGCCTTCGACGGGGTCGACGTCGCGATGTTCGACGTGCCCGACGAGGTCGCCGCGCACTGGGCGCCGATCGCCGCCGCACGCGGCGCGGTGGTCGTCGACAACTCCGCGGCCTTCCGGCTGGACCCCGAGGTGCCGCTCGTGGTCCCCGAGGTGAACCCGCACGCCGTACGCACCCGGCCGCGCGGGATCGTCGCCAACCCCAACTGCACGACCCTGACGATGATCGTCGCCCTGGGCGCGCTGCACGCCGAGTTCGGGCTGCGCGAGCTGGTGGTGTCGTCGTACCAGGCGGTGAGCGGAGCCGGGCGGGCCGGGGTGGACGCGCTGCGGGCCCAGCTGTCCCTGGTGGCCGGCACGGAGCTGGGCACCAAGCCCGGCGACGTACGGCGGGCCGTTGGGGAGGACACCGGGCCGTTCCCGGAGCCGGTCGTGCTGAACGTCGTGCCGTGGGCCGGGTCGTTCAGGGAGGACGGCTGGTCGTCGGAGGAGATGAAGGTCCGCGACGAGTCCCGCAAGATCCTCGGACTGCCGCGGCTGCCGGTCGCCGTGACCTGCGTACGCGTCCCGGTGATCACCACCCACTCCCTGACCGTGCACGCCCGCTTCCAGGGCGAGGTCACGGTCGACCGCGCCCGGGAGATCCTCGCCACCGCCCCTGGTGTGGTGCTGTGCGACGACCCGGCCGCCGGTGAGTACCCCACCCCCGCGGACGTCGTGGGCACCGACCCGACCTGGGTGGGCCGGCTGCGGCGGGCCCTGGACGACCCGACCGCGCTCGAACTCTTCGTGTGCGGCGACAACCTGCGCAAGGGCGCCGCGTTGAACACCGCGCAGATCGCGGAGCTGGTCGCCGCGGAGTGGGCCGACCGCCGGGACGCCGACCACTGAGAGAAGGCCTGGCCAGAGGTTTGTAGGATCCGTGTAAGAAGTGTGGTCGCGAGCAGGGGTCCAAACCACTTGAATCATTGCTCAGGGCAACAGATGATTTCCCTCCCCGTCCCCGCAACCGTGCGGAGGGCGGGGAGCGTCTTTGCGGTCACCCTTCGGGCGTGGGGACGCCGTGGTCGGGCCGGGTGCGGGGACGCCCGTCCATATCGGACATAGGGGAAGAGCGGGACGCATGACGGCACTTGAGGTACGGCCGGTTGTCGCAGATGTGGCGCCCGGCACGTACAACCCTGGTGGGGGTAGACGTGTCCAACTGGCGTGGCAGAGGTACTCGAACTCAGCGCGGCCCGCGGCACGGCGGTCCTACGGCCGCCCCGTGCGGCGCTCCGGCCCCGCACGCCCGGCGGCATGCCGGTGATCGCGCCCATGCCCGCAGCGCGGCCCGCCCGCATACCCAGTCAGCGTGACGGTGCCGAGGAGGCCGCGGCGCCGACCGCGACCGAGGCCGCCGGCACGACCGTCGACCACCTCACCGAGACCTACCGGGCGCACTACCGCTCGCTGCTCGGTCTCGCCGCGCTGCTCCTCGACGACACCGCCTCCTGCGAGGACGTGGTCCAGGAGGCCTTCATCCGCGTGCACTCGGCCCGCAAACGCGTCCGCGACCCCGAGAAGACCCTCGCCTACCTCCGGCAGACGGTCGTCAACCTCTCCCGTTCGACCCTGCGTCGCCGCATCCTCGGCCTGAAGCTGCTCTCCAAGCCGATGCCGGACATGGCGAGCGCGGAGGAGGGCGCCTACGACCAGCTGGAGCGCCGCGACCTCATCAAGGCGATGAAGGGCCTGCAGCGCCGCCAGCGCGAGGTCCTGGTCCTGCGCTACTTCGCGGACATGACCGAGGCCCAGGTCGCCGAGACCCTGGGGATCTCCCTGGGCTCGGTGAAGGCGTACGGCTCGCGGGGCATCGCCGCGCTGCGGGTGGCCATGGGGGCACCGGCATGAGCGAGCGCGCCCAAGGGGGCGATTCCGATGAACGTCACTCCCACGAACGTCACGAGCCCTTCGCCTGGCACGAGCCGACGAGGGACGAGCAAGAGCACACGCCATCGCACGCTGGGAACGGAACTGTGAACCACGGCCCCGACGAGAAGGGCCCCGAGGGCCTCGACCAGGGCCCGGGACCCGAGGGACGCGGCGACGGCCCCGAGGGGCGCGGCCCGGGTCGGGACGGTCATGGCGCCGGTCCCGACGGGTTCGAGCTGGACGGCCTCGGGACCGGTCTCGACGGCCTCGGTGACGACGAGTCGGCGCTGCGCCGGATGCTGCACTCCGCGGTCGACGACATCGAGCCGCGCACCGGCACCCTGGAGCATCTGCGCCGGGCCGTGCCCGCGCGCCGGGCCCGCAAGCGGCAGGCCGCCGTCGGCATGGCCGCCGCGGCCCTGTTCATCGGCACCGCCGTCCCCGCCCTCGTGCACGTCTCCGAGTCCGGCGGCACCGACCCCAACACCGCCATGGCCGGCCAGTCCTCCCAGGCCCAGGGCGGCACCGGGCAGGGCAAGGACAAGGGCGGCGACACGGGCGGCAGGAAGGACACCGGCAGCGCGAGCGCCAGGCCCGGCGGCAAGGAGTCCGGCACGCCCGGGGGGAAGGGCCGGACCGGCGGCGGCAGCACCGGCTCCACCGGCGGCGCCGACCCGTCCTCCAGCCTCGCCCCGAGCGGCGTCCCGCTGTGTACGACGGCCCAGCTCGGCTCGGCCACCGGCACCGCCGACGCCCCCGACTCCGCGGGCGTGGTCTACGGCACCTTCCGCGTCGTCAACGTCTCCACCGCCGCCTGCACCGTCGCCGGCGCGGGCACCATCACCCCGACCGCGGTGGGCGCGGCCGACCAGACCAAGATCAGCACCGCCCGGCACGTGGCCGGGGACGCGGCGACCAGCCTGCCCGACCCCTCGCTGGAGGTCTCCGGGCTGGTCCTGCAGCCGGGCGCGGCCTACGAGGAGAAGTTCGCCTTCGTACCCTCCGAGACCTGCCCCACCACCGGTGGCGGCACCGGCACCAGCGCCGGCTCCGCCACCGGTGGTGCCACGCCGGACCCGTCGCCGACCGCCTCCGGCGGTTCGACCGAGAGCGCGGGGTCGGGCGGCACCACCACCCAGCTGACGACCGAGGACGGCACGGCCGACGGCAGCGTACAGATCACCCACAAGGCGCAGGGGGGCTCGCCCTCGGCCACGGCGACGCTGGCGGGGGAGTGCGCGGGGACCGTGATCTACACCGGGGTACTGGCGGGGGCGTAGGAGCGCCGTCGTACGGTCAGCTACTGGGCACCGGTGCCGGTGTCTCCTCCGGCAGCAGGCCCAGCGCGGCGTCCCGCTGGTACTCCGCCTCACGCCGCACCAGCCGGAACCACATGAACACCACGAAGCCGGCGAAGACGAACCACTCGCCGGTGTAGCCGAGGTTCTGGAACGCCTTCAGGTCCAGCCCGGTGCCGTCCGGCGCCGTCGCGGGCACGGCCTTCATCCCGGCGTCGCCCCTGTCGAGGGTCACCCAGGCGTCGTACAGCTTGTACGGCACCAGGTTCACCAGCGACGCCGAGCTGATCGCCGCCGTCTGCCCGGCCGGCAGCCCGCCGGCCGCGCTGACCCCGTTGTCCCCGGGCGTCTCGGACGCCTGGAGCGCACCGGTGACGGTGACCTCACCGCTCGGCGGCGCGGGCGCCTTCGCCGGGTCCGCCGTGCCCGGCAGCCAGCCCCGCACCACCGGCAGCGCCTTGCCGGAGTCGGTGCGCAGCAGGGTGAGGACGTAGAAGCCGTTCCGGCCGTCCAGCTGCCGGCCGGGCACCAGCAGCTGGGTGCCGTAGTGCCCGCTCACGGTGACCCGGCGGCCCGAGGTGGCCTTGTCGACGGGCAGCATGGCCCGCAGCGGGCGCGCGGTCTCGTGCTGGTCGGAGCCGGCCTGCCGCGTCGCGCTCCGGTGCTCCTGCACCCGCCCCTCGAACCGGCTCAGCTGCCAGGACCCCATGAAGACACAGAACGGGATGGCGAGCAGCACGAAGACGTTGATCCCCCACCAGCGGGGTGTCAGCAGAAACCGGTACACGCCCTCCACGGTACGGCGCCGCCGCGGGGCGCCCGCCCGCGGGTCGGCTATCGGCTCTTCGTGGCCTTGAGCGAGTAGATCAGCGGGATGCGCGGATGGTCCGCGGGAAAGCGGTGGTAGCCGTCCCGTACCTCGAAGTTCTCGAAGCGCGGGAACAGCGACACGTCGTGCTCGTGCAGGAACTCGATCCTCAGCCCGGCCGCGGCGAGCGCGGAGACGACGTCCGCGAGCGTGTGCTGCCACTGGACGCTGCGGTTGTGAACCGTCTCGGCACCCGGATCGGCGTAGGTGCCGGGCTCGTCCCACACCTGGGCGTCGCGGGCGAAGTAGTCGCGCACGATCCGCGAGCCGGTCGCGTCGTCCAGGGCCTCGGTGATCGGGTGGAACTCGGCGAGGTACAGGAACCCGCCGGGGGCGACCAGCGAGGCCGCCGTCCTTGCCCAGCGGCGGATGTCGGGCAGCCAGCACAGCGCCCCGAGCCCGGTGTAGACGATGTCGTACGCGGCCTCGGGCACGGCGTCGGCCGCGTCGTACACGTCGCCGGTGACGAAGGCGGCGCGCTCGGGGCCGTACCCGAGGCCGGCGGCGAGGGAGCGGGCGGCCTCGACGGCCGGGGCGGAGAAGTCCAGGCCGACGACGCGGGCGGCGCCCCGGTGGGCCCAGGAGAGGGTGTCGGTCCCGATGTGGCACTGCAGGTGCAGGAGCGTCCTGCCGGTGACGTCGCCGACCTCGGCGGTCTCGAAGTCCCGCAGCACGTCCGGGTGGGCGCGGAAGCCGTCGAGGTCGTAGTACTCACCGGCGACATGCACGGGGACGCGCTCGTCCCACATGGCCCGGTTGTCCTCGCGCCAGCCGTCGGGGGCGGGTTTGGGGTCGGCATAGGTGCTCATGGTCGGGAAGTTATCCACAGGCTGCGCACGCCCGCCACCCAATTGTCGGCGGGGCCAGGCAGTATGGGCGCATGACTGGGGCGATGAGTGAGAGCAACGGGCCGGGCGCGGTGGATGCGGCCGGCATGCCGGACTGGGAGAAGCGGTTTCGGGCGCCACGCGTGTCGCTGCCCGACTGGGCGGAGGACGCGCCGGACCGCTCCCTGTTCGTGTCGAACGCGACGGGCACCTACGAGCTGTACGCATGGGACCGCGCGACGGGCGGGCAGCGGCAGGCGACGCACCGGCCGAACGGCACGACGGACGGTGCGCTCTCCCCGGACGGCGCCTGGATCTGGTGGTTCGACGACAAGGACGGCGACGAGTTCGGCATCTGGCGCCGCCAGCCCTTCGGGGGCGGCGAGGACGAGCCGGCCGTCCCGGGGCTCGATCCGTCCTACCCGGCCGGGCTCGCCCTGTCCCGGGACGGGCGCACGGCGGTCGTCGGCCGCTCCACCGACGACGAGGGCACGACGATCCACCTGGCGCGCGAGGGCGAGGACCCGGTCGAGATCTACCGGCACCGCGAGTCGGCGGGCGTCGGCGACCTCTCGCACGACGGCACCCTGATCGCCGTCGAACACACCGAGCACGGCGACGCCATGCACGCGGCGCTGCGCGTGCTCCGCCCGGACGGCACGCCGGTCGCCGAGCTGGACGACACCAAGGGCGGCACCGAGGAACTCGGCCTGGAGGTGCTGGGCTTCGCGCCGGTCGACGGCGACACCCGGCTCCTCATCGGCCACCAGCGCCGGGGCCGCTGGGAGCCGATGGTGTGGGACGTGGCGACGGGCGAGGAGACCGACCTCGCCCTGGACCTGCCGGGTGACGTCAGCGCCGAGTGGTACCCGGACGGCTCGGCCCTCCTGATCGCCCACGGCTTCGAGGCCCGCAGCGAGCTGTTCCGCTACGACCTGGCGAGCCACGAGCTGACCCGCATCCCCACCCCGCCCGGCACGGTCTCCGGCGCCACCGCCCGCCCCGACGGCAGCGTGGAGTACCTGTGGTCGTCGGCCGCCGAGCCCCCGGCGGTGCGGTCCACCTCCGGCGGTGTCGTCCTGGACCCGCCCGGCATGGCCTGCCCCCCTTCGGTGCCGGTGGAGGACGCCTGGGTCGAGGGCCCCGGCGGCCGCATCCACGCCCTGATCCAGAAGCCGGCGGGCGCGAGCGGCCCGCTGCCCACGGTCTTCGACCTGCACGGCGGCCCGACCTGGCACGACAGCGACTCCTTCGCGGCAGGCCCGGCCGCGTGGGTCGACCAGGGGTATGCGGTGATCCGCATCAACTACCGCGGCTCCACCGGCTACGGCCGCGCCTGGACCGACGCCCTGAAGCACCGGGTCGGCCTGATCGAGCTGGAGGACGTGGCAGCGGTCCGCGACTGGGCGGTCTCCTCGGGGCTCGCCGATCCCGCCCGGCTGGTCCTCACGGGCGCCTCCTGGGGCGGCTACCTCACCCTGCTCGGTCTCGGCACCCAGCCCGACGCGTGGACGGTGGGCATCGCGGTCGTACCCGTCGCGGACTACGTCACCGCGTACCACGACGAGATGGAGGCGCTGAAGGCGATGGACCGCACCCTGCTGGGCGGTACCCCCGAGGAGGTCCCCGAGCGCTTCGAGGCCTCGTCCCCGCTCACGTACGTCGACGCGGTCAAGGCCCCGGTCTACATCTCGGCGGGCGTCAACGACCCCCGCTGCCCGATCCGCCAGATCGACAACTACGTCAAGCGCCTGGAGGCCAGAGGCACGACCCACGAGGTCTACCGCTACGACGCCGGGCACGGCTCCCTGGTGGTGGACGAGCGGATCAAACAGGTGAGACTGGAAATGGCCTTCGCGGCACGGCATGTGGGCGCGTAGGACGCCGTCCGAGCCCCCTGGCTGGTCAGCGCAGCTCCGCGAGCCCTCTGCGGGTGGCGGCGACCACCACCCGGTCGCCCTTCTCCAGTACGTGATCAGCAGACGTGTCCGCACGCCCCGACAACGCCAGGACCCGCCAGGACCCGGCGCGGAAAGCATCCCGTACCGTGCGCCCCTCCAGCTGGGGGTGCCCGTCGACGTCGACCGCGGCGAACAGCAGCACCCGCCGTTCCACCGCGATGGCGCCCAGCACCTGCCGCCCCAGCATCGCCCCGGCGAACGCGGGCGCGGCCAGGTGCGTGACGCTCCGGCTCCGGGTCAGGGCGTGCGGGTAGGCGGCCCGCAGGGTGCGGTACACCGCGGTGGCGAAGTCGTCGTCGTACAGCCGCAGTACGACCCGCAGATCGGGCCGTACGTTGCGCGCGTACAGCACGGCCTCCAGGTTCGTGGTGTCCGCGCTGGTCACCGCGAGCAGCGCGTACGCCCGGTGGATCTTGGCGGACTCCAGCACCCCTTCCTGGGTGACGTCCCCGAGCACCACCGGCACCCGCAGGCGCCGCGCGGTCGCAAGGCCCCGCGCCTCCGGGTCGGACTCGACGCACACGACGGGGATGTTCAGCTCACGCAGCCGGGTCAGCACCCGGGTGCCGATCTTCCCGAGCCCGAGCAGCACCACGTGCCCGCCGAGACCGCGCGGCGGCTTCCGCAGGGCGGAGGCGGTGCGGAAGGTGCCGAGTGCCTCCAGCACGGCCGCCAGCAGCACCGGCAGCAGCAGCAACCCGACGAGCCCGGAGAGGAGTTGGAGGATCTGCCGGCCCAGGGACGCGCCGATGGCCGGATTGTCGATCGCGAAGAGGTCCAGCAAGGTCAGATAGAAGGCACTGAGCGGATGCATCCCGGTGACCACCCACAGCGCGACGGCGAGCGCGACCACGCACGCCACCATGCCCGCCAGCGACCACCGCAGCCGCGGGGAGAACAGCGAGGCGAGCGGCGGCACCCCGCCACGGCCGGGCGCGGCCGACTCGCCGCCGCCCGCCGAGGACACCTGCTCCAGCACCACGGCCGGCCGCCCCGCGGCCTGCCGTACCTCGTCCTCGTCCGGCAGCAGCCGGGACTCCTGGTCCCCGCCGCCCTCCGGATCCGCGCCCGGCGGGGACAGCAGGGCGAGCGTGCACAGTCCGGTGCCGGCCGTCGGCCGTTCGACGGCCCGCAGCAGCAGTCCCTCGGTCTGGACGACCTTGCTGGTGCCGGCGACGGCGGTGGCGGCCAGCGCGGGCGCGGCGGTGTCGGCATCGGACAGCACGGTGGTGGACGCGTCGGTGCCGCCCGCGCCGTCGCCGGTGACCAACGCGGCCGCCTGGTCGAGGAGTTCCTCGATGTGCTGGCCCAACCGCCGGTTGTAGAGCCTGAGGACGAGCCGCAGCCGCGGGTTGATCCGGCGGGCGGTCAGCGCGGCCCGGATGTTGGTCTCGTCGTCGTCGAAGACGAGGGCGAGCGCGGCGGCCCGTTCCACACCGGCCTCGGCGAGCACGGACTCGGTGATCTCGGCGGCCTCCAGCACCCGTTCGGCCCCGCCGCCGGTGCCGCCGTCGGCGGTGCTGCCGGTACCACCCGTGCTCGTGGCCGTGGCGGCCGGTCGCGCGGTGGGTCGTGCGGCCGGTCCGGAGCCGGACCCGGCTCCCGATCCGGATCCGGAGCCGGATCCGTTGCCGCCGCGGCCGACCGCGGCGCTCACCACGCGGTCGAACAGCGCGGCCGAAGCGGACCGGGCCCGTCCGACCACCGGAGGTCTGGCGGTGCGCTCGTTCGGCGGTACCACGAGGGTGACCTGCTCGCCGTAGACTCCGCGCAACTCGGCGGCCAGCCGGTGCGCGAGCCCGTCGTCCCCGCACACCACCATGTGCGGCCCACTGGGCCCACCTTGATACGGAACGCTCCCCACGAGGGAAAAGACTGCCCCAAGGAGCGGAGTGGTTCCAGCAAGGGTGTGAACACCGTGGGGACGACTCACGTACCGAGGGGGAGGGAGCGAACGAGGACAGCCAGCCGGAGGTAACCGCACGTGGCCATCACGGAAGACGCCCCGCCGGGCGCGGAGGCCGGACCCGCCGGAGCGCCGCCCGGCCAGGACGGCCGCAGGCTCAGCTCCCCCCTCGTGCTGACGCTGACGCTGCTCCTCGCGGTGCTCGCCCAGTCGCCGATCCGCGGGCTCCTCGGGACCCCGCTGATGCAGAGCTGGATGACGGTGTTCGTCGCGGTGACGGTCCAGGCGCTGCCCTTCCTCGTCCTCGGGGTGCTGCTGTCGGCGGCGATCGCGGTCTTCGTGCCGCCGGCCTTCTTCGCGCGCGCCCTGCCGCGCCGCCCGGCGCTGGCGGTCCCCGTGGCGGGGGTCGCGGGAGCAGTGCTGCCGGGCTGCGAGTGCGCGTCGGTGCCGGTGGCGGGCGCTCTGGTGCGCAGGGGGGTCACCCCGGCCGCCGCCCTGGCCTTCCTCCTGTCCGCCCCCGCGATCAACCCCATCGTCCTCACCGCGACCGCCGTCGCCTTCCCCCGCAACCCGGAGATGGTGCTGGGCCGGTTCCTGGCGAGCCTGCTGGTGGCGTGTGCGATGGGCTGGCTGTGGCAGCGGCTGGGCCGTACCGACTGGCTGCGCCCGCCCGCCCACGGCGCGCACGAGGGTGCGACCAAGGGGGAGGCGTTCTGGAACTCGGTACGGCACGACACCATGCACGCGGGCGGCTTCCTGGTGCTCGGGGCGATGGCCGCGGCCACCCTGAAGGCGGTGGCCCCGGCGTCCTGGCTGCGCACGGCCGCCGGCAATCCCCTGGTCGCGATCCTCGCCCTGGCCGTCCTCGCCGTGCTGCTGTCCATCTGCTCGGAGGCGGACGCGTTCGTCGCGGCCTCCCTCACCCAGTTCTCCCTGACGGCCAAGCTGGTGTTCCTGGTGGTGGGCCCGATGATCGACCTCAAGCTCTTCGCGATGCAGGCCGGCACCTTCGGCCGTGCCTTCGCCCTCCGCTTCGCCCCCGCCACCTTCGCGATGGCCGTCGCGGGCGCCGTGGTGACCGGGACGGTGCTCCTGTGAACCGCCAGGCCCAGGCCGCCGTCATGTTCCTGCTCGGCGCCGCCCTCCTGCACGCGGGCAGCACCGACCTCTACCTCCGGTACGTCAAGGAGGGACTGCAACCGCTGCTGCTGGCCTCGGGCGCGGTCCTGATCGCGGCGGCACCGGCGACGGTCTGGTACGAGCGCCGCCGCGCCAAGAGCTCCGCTGCCGAGGCACACGACCACCACCACCCCGAACCCCGCATCTCCTGGCTCCTGTTGCTCCCCCTCCTCGCCCTCATCCTCATCGCCCCGCCCGCCCTCGGCTCCTACAGCGCCCTGCGCTCGGGGACGGCCCTGCAGAAGCCGTACGCCCTCGGCCGGATGCCCGCCGCCGACCCGGCCCCGCTCTCCGTGGTCGACTACGCCTCCCGCGCCGCCTACGACCACGGCCGCTCCCTGCACGGCCGCGCGGTCCGCGTCACCGGGTTCCTCGCCCTGGACCACTCGGGCGCGCCGTACCTGGTCCGCATGGCCCTCAACTGCTGTGCGGCCGACGCCCAGCCGGTCAAGATCGCCCTCACCGGCGAGCTGCCGCCGGTCCTGCGTCCGGACGCCTGGCTGGAGGTGACCGGCACGTACAGCCCCCGGCTGAGCCGTGACCCCGTGAACAACGGCCCCATCCCGTATCTGCGGGTCACCTCGGCAAAGCCGGTCCCGGTCCCGCACGACCCGTACGACGAGACCTGGAACAACTGAGCGCGCCCGGCAACGGCCGGTGTTTCGGCCACCGGCACGATCGTGTGCGGGGTCACCCCGGGTGCAGCAGCACGGTGACGCCGTGGCGTACCCCTACCGGGCCGGGGAGTCGAGGTCGCAGCGCTCCAGGTCCCTCAGCCACGCATGGGCCGTGCCGTCCGACGGGGCCCGCCAGTCGCCGCGGGGGGAGAGGGAGCCGCCCGCCGAGACCTTGGGGCCGTTGGGCATGGCCGAGCGTTTGAACTGGGAGAAGGCGAAGAAGCGGCGGATGAAGACCTCCAGCCAGTGGCGGATCTGGGCCAGGTCGTAGGAGCCGCGGTCGGCCTCCGGGAAGCCGGGGGGCCAGGCGCCCGCCTGCGGGTCGTGCCAGGCGTGCCAGGCCAGGAAGGCGATCTTCGAGGGCCGGAAGCCGTAGCGCAGCACGTGGAACAGGGTGAAGTCGTGCAGCGCGTACGGGCCGATCTTCGACTCGGTGGACTGCAGTTCCTCGCCGGGCACGAGCTCGGGGCTGATCTCGGTGTCGAGGATCGCGGCCAGGATCTTGCCCGTCTCGTCGTCGAACTGGCCGCTGCCGATGACCCAGCGGATGAGGTGCTGGATCAGTGTCTTCGGCACACCGGAGTTCACGTTGTAGTGGCTCATCTGGTCGCCGACGCCGTACGTCGACCAGCCGAGCGCCAGCTCGGAGAGGTCGCCGGTGCCGAGGACGATGCCGCCGCGCTGGTTGGCCAGCCGGAACAGGTAGTCGGTGCGCAGACCCGCCTGGACGTTCTCGAAGGTGACGTCGTACACCGGCTCGCCGGCCGCGAAGGGGTGGCCGATCTCCTTCAGCATCAGCCGCGCGGTCGGTGTGATGTCCAGCTCGGAAGCGGTCACGCCGAGCGCCCGCATCAGCCGGTGGGCGTTGTCCTTGGTGTGGTCGCTGGTGGCGAAGCCGGGCAGGGTGAAGGCGAGGATGTCGCTGCGCGGGCGGCGGGCGCGGTCCATCGCCCGGGCGGCGACGATCAACGCATGCGTGGAGTCCAGGCCGCCGGAGACTCCGATGACCACCTTGGGGCCGCCGATCGACGCCAGGCGCTGCTGCAACCCCGCGACCTGGATGTTGTACGCCTCGTAGCAGTCCAGGGCGAGGCGCTCGGCGTCGGCCGGCACGAACGGGAAGCGCTCGACGCGGCGGCGCAGGCCCAGGTCGGTCACCGGCGGGGCGAGTTCGAAGGACACCGTGCGGAAGTCGGAGGTGCGGGCGGCGTGGGTTCGGCGGTTCTCGCCGAACGTGCCCGTCCGCTGCCGCTCCTGCCGCAGCAGGTCGAGGTCCACGTCCGCCACCGCGTACTGCTCGCCCAGCGGGAAGCGCTCGGTCTCGGCCAGCAGCGCCCCGTTCTCGTAGATCAGGGTCTGGCCGTCCCAGGACAGGTCGGTGGTCGACTCGCCGAGGCCGGCCGCCGCGTAGACGTACGCGGCGAGGCAGCGGGAGGACGCCGAGCGGCACAGCAGCTTGCGGTCCTCGGCCCGGCCGACGGTGATCGGGCTGCCCGACAGGTTGACGAGGACGGTCGCCCCGGCCAGCGCCGCCTCCGCGCTCGGCGGCACCGGCACCCACATGTCCTCGCAGATCTCCGCGTGCAGCACGAGACCGGGGACGTCAGCCGCGGCGAAGAGCAGGTCCACGCCGAAGGGGACCTCCGCGCCGCCCAGCCGGATCGTTCCGCCGCGCTCGTCGTCGCCCCCGGCGATCTGCCGGCGCTCGTAGAACTCGCGGTAGTTCGGCGGGTACGACTTCGGCACGACCCCGAGGATCCGGCCGCGGTGCACGACCACCGCGCAGTTGAAGATCCGGTCGCTGTGGCGCAGCGGGGCGCCGACGACCAGGACCGGCAGCAGCTCCGCCGACTCGGCCACGATCGTGGCGAGCGCCGTCTCGACGTCGTCGAGCATGGCGTCCTGCAGCAGCAGGTCGTCGATCGCGTACCCGGACAGGCACAGCTCCGGGAACACGGCGACGGCGACGCCCTCCTCGGCGCACCGGCGTGCGTGGCGCAGGACCGTCTCGGCGTTGGCGGGCGGGTCGGCGATGACGGTGTGGCCCGTACACGCGGCGACGCGCGCGAAGCCGTGCTGGTAGATCGACCAGAAGCTCAACGGGACCCCATTCCGAGTTTCCGAAGCGGTTTGCCTGCAAGAAGAAGCCTAAAGGCCGTCGCGCCGACCCTCGGCACCCACCGCCCACCTGCGGGTTTCAGCGGGCTGAAGCCCGTCCCGCACGGCTGAAACCCGGTTGAAGCCGCGCTGAACCGCCCCGGCCGCACGATCTGGGGCATGACGACGACGGAACACGAACTCGCGATCTCGGCCACCGGGTTGCGCAAGGCCTACGGGGACAAGAACGTCCTCGACGGCATCGACATCCAGGTGCCCGCCGGCACGGTCTTCTCCCTGCTCGGCCCGAACGGCGCCGGCAAGACCACGGTGGTCAGCATCCTGTCCACGCTGATCTCCGCCGACGGCGGCGCGGCGAGGATCTCCGGGCACGACCTCACCGCCGAGGCCCAGGCGGTCCGGGCGGCCATCGGGGTGACCGGGCAGTTCTCGGCGGTGGACGGGCTGATCACCGGCGAGGAGAACATGCTGCTGATGGCCGACCTGCACCACCTGTCCAAGCG